>VGAU01000043.1 GCA_016870675.1 Actinomycetota bacterium
AATTCTAAATCTCCAGAAGATTAAACCAATTACTATATAAAAACCTATAGATATAAAAAATAATACCATTTTGTCTCCTATTTTCTTATTGCTCCAAAAGTAATTCCTCTTACAAGATGCTTTCTTAAAATTATAGTAAATATTAATGCTGGTAATAGAAATAAAATTGTTCCTGCTGCAGCTGCGCCCCAATCATAACCAAGAACTCCCATCTGGTAAGGTAGCCACGCTGGTACTGTCTGTGCGATTTTTCTTGAAAGAAGAAACGCAAATGCGTATTCATTCCATGCAAATATAAAGCAAAATACTGCTGTTGCTGCTATGCCAGTTGCAGCCTGTGGTATAACTATCATTCTAAATGCCTGAAAGCGAGTATATCCATCGACCATTGCTGCTTCTTCATATTCAATAGGAATTTCATCAATAAACCCTTTAAGTACCCAAACAGCAAATGATACATTAAAAGCAGTATATAAAATTATAAGACCTATATGGGTATCGGTTAGTCCTAAAAATCTAAACATTAAAAAAACAGGTATAACTACTACTACAGGAGGTAGCATTCGGGTGCTTAATATAAAGAATAATAGGTCATCTTTCCCTCTAACTTTAAATCTTGAAAAACCATAAGCACATATCGTTCCAAGTATTATTGTTATTGCCGTGCTTGCTACACCAATTATAATACTATTCAAATACCTTCTTGGTAAATCACCAATTCTTATAACTTCTTCATTTGTCTCATTATATACAATACGCTCATACCAACTTAAATTTGCCATTTCTTCTTCTGTTAGCTTTTCACCCGGAGGATAAACCGTACGGGACGTAAATATTCTTATATAACTTCCTATCGAAGGTTTAAAAACGATTTTTGGTGGATATTCCAAAATATCTGTCCATGGCCTAAAAGAAGTATAAATAATATACAAAAAAGGCATTAAATAAATAATTGTTATTACAATAATTATAAATATTACAAAATAACGGGTTATATTTTTTTTCTTTCTCACTATTTCTGCCATTGATTATTCCTTTCATATATTAATTTATTTATTGCTTTGCTTTATTTAGATATTTAATGAAAATACTCGTAATTGCAATAATCACTATTAATATTATATATCCAATAGCAGAGCCATAACTTGTTTTCCATGTAACAAATGAAATATTGTACAGGTGCATTGCTATCAGTGGAGGTGCCATTGCTCCTCTACCAGTTATTCCCATTGGTAAATCAAATATTTTAAAAGCTTCCATTGTTCTAAATATTAAAGCAACCAAAAGAATTGGATAGACTATTGGAAGAGTTATTCTTCTAAACTTAGACCACCATGAAGCTCTATCAATTTCAGCAGCTTCATACAGATATTGCGGAATAGCAGAAAGGCCAGCAATTGATAGAAGCATAACAAAAGGTGTCCACATCCAAATATCCACAATTACAATTGAATATAAATTTCTTGAAGGATCAGAAATCCAATCTATTCTACCTAAACCTAATAAATAATTAAACATTCCCCAGTTTGGGTTATAAAATAATCTCCACATTAATCCTACTATTACAGGAGACATCGTCATTGGTAATATAAGAAGAGTTGTTATAAATTCTCTACCCTTAAATTTTAATTGAATAAGTAAAGCAAGGCCAAATCCAAGTATCATTTCTCCCCCAACTGATAATAAAACATACTTAGCAGTAGTAATGAACTTATTCCACATATCTGGATCTGCTAATATACGAGAATAATTTACACCACCTATCATTTCTGGGTTTTCCCCCCATTGGGTCAACATTTTTGCTGAATAATTAGAAAAGCTTAAAATTAAAGACCAGAATAATGGAAATACATTTATAACAACCAGTAATATAATCGTTGGTAGTATAAAAAGCCTAATTAATGAAGTATCGCGCATAGAATGATAAGAAATTTGATTACGTTCAATTTTATTATCTTTTGATCTTTTAAACATATTTTATCCTTCTAAAGTTCTTTATTAATTGCTCTCTTTAAGAAGAATCTTAAAGAGAGCAATTTTAAACATACAATACATTACTACAAGCTAATGTCAGTCATAATACCCTGCTGCACCAAAGATTTCTTCCCAATCTTCTACACATTTATTTAAAGCTTCTTCAGCAGTTCCATTACCTGCAACTACATAATTAGCAATATCTTCACTGAAGGTTCTTAGCAGCTCATCATATTCAGGACATGCCCACCAATCCTTAAAAATCTCCATTGTCTTTTTAAATGTAGGATTATATGGTGTGAAGCTCAGGAATTCATCTGATGCTAAAACTTCTGCATTGCATGTATAACCACCCAATCTAGCCCATTCTAATTGTGTTTCCGGTTTTACAAACCATTCTAACCATTTGAATGCCAGGTCCTGTTTCTTTGAATATGTAACAACTGAAGCACCCTGGCCTCCAAGAGCAGCGAACTGCCTCTCTACTCCATCTGGACCTTTTTGCGGAGGACAAGCAAAATACCCTGTATCTGCAGCATATGGGTTTGTTTCCTCATTTGCTAAACCTGGGAAGAATGCAAGGTAATTACAGCTCATTGGAACTATACCTGAAACAAATGCATCATTTGTTTCAAGATAGAATGCACCCCCAAATCCTGGTGGAACAAATTTAAATAGATCATAATAATACTCTATTCCTGCTATAGCACCTTCACTATTTAGTAAACCATCAACTTCATAAGTTGAATAATCACCAAGTTCCCCACCAAATGACCAGATGCACTGTTCAGCAAACATTGCCAGTGAGTCGTATCCATTATCCCCATAAATTGCAACTCCATAAAAACCATTATCTGGGTCATGGAAGAATTCAGCTACATCTTTTAACATATCCCATGATGTAGGTACCCCAAGTTCATATCCATATTCTGATTCAAATGCAGCCATATTATCAGGATCTCCAAAAAGATCTTTACGGTATGCCCAAGCCAATCCATCACCTTCACATGGAACAGCATAGTATTTCCCAGCTCCTTTAGGATACTCTGCGAAATATGTTAAAGAGGCTGGAGTAAAAGTCTTATCAACTCCATGCTCAATAATCCAATCAGTTAAATCAACATAATGACCATTTACAGCCATATTTCCAATATCCTGGCTATCTCCAACTATAATATCCCACGCATCACTATGAGCAATCATTTCTGTATTATATTTTTGAACAAATGTTTCCCATGGAGTCTGCTCAACTGTTACTTTTATTCCTGTCTCTGTAGTAAAGCCTTTAGAAAGCTTCTCAAGATAATCAGCTGGAGCCCATTGTGCCCAATGAATTGTGATGAACTGTTCACCAGCAGCAGCTTCTTCTGCTGGGGCTGCTTCTTCTTCAGCAGGTGCAGCTTCTTTCTTGCACCCATTTAGCGAAAAAACTGCTACCATAGATACAGTTATTACTAGAATTACCAACCATAACGATACTTTCTTCATTTCTCTCTCCTTTATAAATTTTTTTTTATGAAATACTACTGATAATTTCTTTGAGATTTACCTGGCATACCAATTATTTGTGTACCTACCATACTCAAATTATCTACTATACTCAAGTAAATCTCCCGCTTATATCTTCTAATCACCTCCTTTTATCCACTTTTGTATCATCCTTTATATCAGCTAAGGTAAACTTATTTTTTACATAAATTTTTTAACCACCACCTCCCATTGCTCTTTTTATATTATTTTTTATATTAATTTGCATTTTTATACAAATTCTCCTTATTAATACTTTACTATTACCCTATTATTCAAAATATTTAAAAATAACATAAGATGCTGCCCCTAATACACCCACCTTATCACCAAGTTCAGAATATTCAACTTTAGTCTCTTCTTTAATTAATTTAATCATTAACACATAAGATAATTATTTAAACATATGTTTATGATACAATTATATAACCTTAGATATTAATCAAATGATATTCTTTGATACTTATGATAATATATAATATCAATAATTAAAAATCAAGAAAAATCTTATAATTATCTAACGTTACTATGAATTCTGTTCAATATTATTAAATTGTCAAAGAACGATAAAGTTTTTAAACCATTTTTATTTAATTTTTCTTGTAGACTTTCTAACTATTAATGTATTTTCTAAGTTAAAGTTAATTTTAGTATCCAACTGATTATCCAATTTATTTATAAGTAGTTCAACTGCTTTGATTCCCATTTTTAACATGGGATGGCGAACTGTAGTAAGAGGTGGATTAACCAGAGAAGACAATGAAATATCATCAAATCCAACAATTGATACATCTTTAGGAACTTTTACATTCATTTCATGTGCACGTTGAATCAGTCCAAATGCCATTATATCATTGGAAGCAAAAATTGCTGTTGGTTTAGGATAATTACTGAAAAATTTTTCAAAAGCGTATCTGCCACTTTCGAATTTGAAATCACTGGTTAACATTAATTTAGGATTAATAGGTATATTATGTTTTTTCAATGCCATAATATATCCCTTTTCCCTCTGTAAACTATCCAGAACATCTTTAGGTCCAGATAAAAATGCTATATGTTTGTGATTAAGATTAATTAAATACTCTACAGCTGACATAGCCCCTTTTAAATTATCAATATATACCTGCAGAACATCGTTTTTATTTATAGACCTATCTACTATTACTAAGGGTATATTATCATTTATCTTACAAATAAGATTATCTTCTAAACGGGGAGCAACAAGGATAATACCGTCAGCCATTCTATTGATAGCTGCATCAATATATTCCTTCTCCAACTCTACTTTTCCTTCGGTATCACCAAGAAAAATATTATAACCATTCTCCCTTGCAAAGTCCTCAGCACCTTTTACCATTTCAGAAAAAAATGGGTTAGAAATATCAGGCACAATTATTGCAATAAAGTCACTCTTTTTAGCAGCTAAGCTTCTTGCTGTTATATTAGGTCTATAATTTAATTCTTTAATTGCTTTTAAAACTTTGCTTGTAGTTGCTTTTGAAGTATTGCCTTTTTTATTAACTACTCGAGAAACCGTCATCAAAGAAACATTTGCCTTTTTTGCAACATCTCTAATTGTTGCTCTCGTTTGCATAACTTTATTTTATTTAAGTATAATGATTATGATACCGCTAACAGTTATATTTATCATAATACTAATAATTTTACTCTATGTCAAGCTCTCGAATTGCCTGGTATTTAAGAGTTAAAAGTGCACCGATTATTAATGATTTAAAGAAGACTTTAGAAAGGAACAGAATAGTAGATGAAAAGCCTTACGAGTATGCCTACAGGTAGTATATCTATTTTATTACCTATATACTCTTATGAACCTGTATTGGTTTCATATAGATTTTTATATAGGCAACAGGTATATTCAATCTCTATCTTTTTAAAAAGCATTTTTTAGAAAAGACTTGGAATTTTAAATCAATTTTAGTATATTCTAGATATAGTTTATAGATTTTTTGAAAACTTATAAATCTGAACAAATTTTCGAGGATGGGTGAAATTCCCTACCGGCGGTTAAAGTCCGCAACCCTGCTTGATAAAGCAGGCTGACTTAGTGAAATTCTAAGACCGACAGTTACAGTCTGGAAGGGAGAAAATTTTTGACTTATTCGATTATGATAACAGGTATAAGCCATGGATTTTCTCCATGGCTTTTTATTTAGCAAAATATATATAAAAAATGAGTAATATAAAAGATAACCATAATTTTACCAAAGAAGATAGAAAATATATGGAGATTGCCATAAAGCTTGCCGAGAGAGGAAGAGGAGATACCAACCCCAATCCTATGGTTGGAGCAATTATTGTAAAAGATGGAAAGATCATATCATCAGGCTATCATAGACAGGCAGGGCTTCACCATGCTGAAATAGAGGCAATAAATAATTCCAGCCAATCCCTGGAAAGCTCCACAATGTACGTAACTCTTGAACCGTGTACATTTCAGGGAAAAACACCACCTTGTGTTAATGAGATTGTAAAGCATAAACTAAAAGAAATAATTATTGGATGTATTGACCCCAATCCCAAAGTTAATGGCAGGGGAATAGAATTTTTAAAAAAAGCTAGAATAAAAGTAAAAAGCGGACTTCTAAAGAATAAAATAGAACAACAGAATGAAGTTTTTTTTAAACAAATCAAAACAGGAATTCCTTTTATTTGCTGTAAAATTGCTTCAAGTATTGACGGCAAATTAGCTGCAAAATCTTCTGATTCCAGATGGATAACATCGGAAAGATCAAGAATGCAGGTACAGGATCTCAGAAAAGAATACGGTTGTATATTGACCGGAATAAATACCGTCTTAAATGACAATCCATATCTTTTCCCCAGAAAAAACATTGAATACTCCTATAAAAACTATGGCAGTCAAAAATTCTTCAGAGTAATTCTTGACAGCAATCTTAGAATCAATTTAGATTCCAATATTGTAAAAACTTCCAACCTTGTAAAAACCATTGTTTTTATAGAAGATAAAAATAAATCCAAACTCACAGATAAAATTAAAAAACTGGAGGAAAATAATATTGATGTACTGCCAGTTAATAAAGATATCGTAGAATTCACTGGTCTGGATATCTTAAAAATACTCAAAATCTTATACAAAAAATATGAAATAACTTCCATACTTTTAGAATGCGGCCCGACTTTGATTACCGCTTTTTTAAAAAGAAATTTTATTGATAAGTTTATTTTTTATTTTGCACCAAAAATTATAGGAGGAGATAGTAATTATAGCATGTTTACAGGCCTTGGAATAAATAAAATAAAGGATTGTATAAACTTAAGATTCGAAAATATAAAAAAGATTGGCAGTGATATTATCATTACTGCTTATCCTTTAAAATGATAAAAAAATACCATCTGGAGTTTTTATGTTTACAGGACTTATAAAAGAAACCGGTAAAATAAAAAAGATAATAGATAAAGGCAGAGACAGGGAAATTGAAATTCAATGCCTTAAAATTTTAAGGGACTTATATATAGGTGACTCTATATCAGTAAATGGAATATGTCTTACAGTTAGAAGCCGGAGCAGTGAAAGTTTTACCTGTGACATCTCCTTCAGTACTTTAAATACAACTTCTTTAAAGTATCTTAATACCGGTGATATGGTTAACCTGGAAAACTCGCTAACCCCTCATGATAAACTTGGAGGACATTTCGTAAGTGGTCATGTGGATTGTACAGGTAAAATTTTAAAAATAGAGAGAATTGGCAGATCTTATTTGATTGAACTGGAACTGCCTTCTGATATTCGGGATTTTGTAGCGCTAAAGGGCTCTATAGCTATAGATGGGATCAGCCTTACCATATCTGAAGTTAAAGGTGAAAGCTTCAGCGTGGTTATCATTCCCTACACTTACGAAAATACAAATCTGTCCAGTAGGAAGCAAGGTGATATAGTTAATATCGAAGTCGATATGCTCGCCCGCTATATTGTAAATTTCCTGCAGGTTAGACAGATCGGCAATATAAATTCACAGGAATTAAAAGACAAAATACTTAAGGAGAAGCTGGAAAAACATGGATTCACAAAATAAAAAAAATAAAAGCCTCTTTTATTCCATTGAGGATACTATACATGACATAAGTCAGGGAAAAATAATAATTATTGTGGATGATAGGTCACTACATAATGAAGGAGTATTCTTCCAGGCTGCGGAAAAAGTAACTACTGCATCGGTAAATTTTTTCATAACATATGCCCGGGGCTTAATATTTTTACCCTGCGAGCAAAAAAGACTCGGCCAGTTAAAGATACCTATGATAAGTTATGAGAACGAAACCCCTTCCACCAGTGTGAGAGCCCTGGCTGTATCCATAGATGCAAAATCAATAAGCGGCAGTGGCATCTCTGCCAGTGATAGAGTAAAGACCATAAAAACTTTTATCAGTCCCGATACAAAGCCAGAAGATATATCCATACCTGGCCATATCTTCCCCCTTCGTTCCCATAATGGAGGTATTCTTACGAGGGCTGGTCATACAGAGGCAGCAGTAGACCTTGCAAAAATAGCAGGTCTATATCCTGCCGGGATTATTTGCGAGGTTATCGGTGAAGATAGCGAGGTAGCGCATCTTCCTGATCTAATAAAAATCTCAAAAAAATTTAACCTTAAAATAATAACTATTGAAGAACTTATAAGTTATAGAAAGAGAAAAGAAAAATTAATTGAAAAAGTTGCCGAAGTCAACCTCCCCACCAAATGGGGCGATTTCAAGGCCATTACCTACAGGTCTGTTACTGAACCTGGATCTCATATCGCTTTTGTAAAGGGAGAAGTTAGTGGTAAAAAGAATGTTCTTGTAAGGGTGCATTCACAATGTCTTACCGGAGATACCTTTGGCTCTATGAGGTGTGACTGTGGCGAGCAGCTGGACAGTGCATTCAAGAAGATAAATGAAGAATGCTCAGGAGTACTGCTTTATATGGCCCAGGAAGGGAGAGGAATAGGACTCTGTAATAAAATGAGAGCCTATGAACTTCAGGAAAAAGGTCTGGATACAGTTGAGGCAAACCTCCGGCTGGGTTTTGATGCCGACCTCAGGGATTATGGCATAGGAGCGCAGATACTTTCCGATCTCGGTCTTTCCACTATACATCTTATGACCAATAATCCAAAAAAAATAGTGGGCCTGGAAGGCTATGGGCTCAAGATAACCAAAAGAATACCCATAACCATACCACCCAATAAAAACAATGAAAAATACCTATCAACCAAAAAAAATAAATTAAATCATATGTTAGACTAAAAGATAGAAAGGGGGGAAATAATTTATCTTTCTGCTTAGCTTTATTTAGTTATATTAATAGATTTTAGAACAATAAATCTTACCGGTAAAATTTTATTATATTATTATATGAGGGGGAAGTCATGAAAAAATATGAAGGTAAACTTGATGCAAAAAAACTAAAAATCGGAATAGTGGTAAGCAGGTATAATGATTTTATAACTTCAAAACTGCTGGACGGAGCACTGGACTGCCTGCACAGACACCAATGTGAAGATGATAATATCAATATAGCATGGGTGCCGGGAGCATTTGAAATCCCATCAGCATTAAAGATAATGGCAGAGTCAAAAAAATATGATGCCATTATATGTCTGGGCGCAGTTATAAAAGGAGATTCATCGCACAATCAATATATTGCAAGCGAAACTATAAAAGGGGTAGCCAGGATCAGCCTGGACTTTAATATTCCGGTTGCTTTTGGAGTTATAACTCCCGACAGCCTGGAACAGGCTATTGAAAGAGCCGGGACCAAAAGAGGAAATAAGGGTTGGGAAGCAGCATTAAGCGCAATTGAGATGGCAAACCTGTTTTTAGAGCTAAAATCCTAAATCGAATCAGTTTATCCAGCAGAATTTTATATTCTATGAAAAACGACCTGATAAAAAAAATTAGAAGTGCTTATATCCCGATAAACACTTCTAATTTAATATTCCTATTAAATAGAATTTAATAGATTTTCTACTCTCTACTTATGAAAGTAGTTCATTGGCCAGATCAACAGCACTGGAAGCATCAGGAGCATAACCTGCTGCACCTATAGAGTCTGCATATTCCTGGGTAAGAGGTGCTCCGCCTACCATAACTTTTACACCAGCAGTCTCCTTGTCAGCTTTAAGCGTATCAATTACAGTTTTCATACCCGTCATTGTAGTGGTAAGAAGAGCTGATAGGCCTATTAGTTTAACACCATTCTTTTTTATTTCTTCTACAAACTTCTCTGAAGGAATATCAACTCCTAGATCAATAACAGTATATCCTCCACCTTCCAGCATCATACCTACAAGGTTTTTACCTATGTCGTGTAGATCTCCCTGTACTGTACCTATTATTACCTTACCTTTGGTATCTGCACCGGTTTCTGAAAGCAGTGGTTTTATAATGTCCATTGCAGCATGCATAGCTCTTGCGGCTATTAGTACCTCTGGTATGTAAAACTCGTTAGCCTTAAACTTTTTCCCCACCACATCCATACCAGGCATAAGCCCATCATTTAAAATTTCCACTGCGGATACTCCCTCACCAACTAGTTTCTGGGCAATTTCCTTGCTTTTTATATTATCGCCTTTGATGATGGAGTCTGCCAGATCTTGATATTTTGCCATTGTACCTCCTTTCTGTCTTAATATAGGTCTTTACCTATCACAGTAAAGCATTTTAATATCATAACAGAATAAACAAAAAAATAAAGAATGAATTTTTGTTTACTCAACTTTTTTTATATTGTATACTTTTAAAACAATATAAAAAAATGTACTGTTAAGTGATTTCAGAGACTAATTTTTAACCTTTATGTCAATA
>VGAU01000044.1 GCA_016870675.1 Actinomycetota bacterium
AGGAAATTTATTGAAAATACCTGTCCAGTCGTTTGTTTGGTCATGAATTTTGGCCATCAGGTCAAGCAGAAATTTTTCGCCTGTCCTGTGATAGAGCCACTGCAAGCCTAGAATATTCTCCCCCCCGCGGGCTTTACCCCATCCGTCTAACGGACTTTCGTCTATATGATCAGCCTGGTATCGGAAGTATATTAAAAGAAATGGAACTACTCTCGGATCTCCAGTAGCTTCTTCGTACTGCATAAGTACTTTTATCATAATCATACGGCACCACCAGTCATCATTTACCATGGGTCCAAATTGACCGTTCTCTCTCTGGCTGCCAAGAGTCCATTCTATCCATTTCTTTGCCTGTGCAAACAGTTCTTCATCTTCCAGTAAAACTGCCAGCGGTAAAAGTCCGTCGAGATAATAAGGCCCTCTTTCCCAGCTTTCACCATCTCCACCCAGCCAACCACTGTTATCACCAAGATAATCCCAATATTTTGGAAGCTTTCCGGTAAATCCTTCCGCCTGTATTTGCAACTGATCCTTCAGCCACCCACAGGGCTTTAGGGCACCCAGAGGCAATTCGGTGAAAGCTGTGCCGATTAACGGCTCGCAATTAAAATAATATTTCACAACACTAGATCCTCCTTTGTATAAATCCATACTGTTCAAACGGCAAGGCTGTTCAATTGACCAGCCTTGCCAATAAGTAACATATTGATGATAGGAAACCCTAAAATTGCCCATAATAAACAACAACATTGTCGATCTGGACGGTACCGTTCCATGAATTGATTCCGAACCGGCCGGCACTGTAAGTGCTGTCTGTATATGTGATCGCCGGGGTCAAACTATTGTTGAAGTATACTTTGATCGTATTGCCTATCATCGTTACCTTCAGATGATACCAAACTCCCGTTGATATCGTCTGATCTGATGTTGCCAATTGTACGTAGGGAAATTTGAATAATTTAATGAACTGCCCCGACGAATCAATATTGACAGCATAGGTATTCGTCGCATTTGAATTGCTTCTGAATATCAGGGCCCCCGCAGCATTGGAAGTATTAATTTTGATGTCGGATTCATACGTAAAATCGGCACCGCACGCAGTATTATGCATGAGGAAACCGTCGCTACCAGCACCGGTGGCGCCTTGCGCTACTGTACCGGGATTGGTCCACGTTCCGGATACGGAGGTCCACCCCGTCAAAGTACCGCTGTTGAAATCATCAGCATAGACCTGCGATCCGTAATATGCTATTACATTGTCGAACTGGACGGTACCGTTCCATGAATTGATTCCGAACCGGCCGGAACTGTAAGTGCTGTCTGTATATGTGATCACCGGCTTCGCTTTGTTGTTGAAGTACACTCTGATCGTATTGCCTATCATCGTTACCTTCAGATGATACCAAACTCCGGTGGACAGCGTTACATCGTGTGTTGCCAGTTGAGTATAAGGAAATTTGAATAATTTAATGAACTGCCCCGAAGAATCAATATTGACAGCATAGGCATTCGTCGCATTTGAATTGCTTCTGAATATCAAGGCCCCCGCAGCATTGGAAGTATTAATTTTGATGTCGGATTCATACGACAAATTGGTAGCAGTCGAAGTGTTTTTCATGAGGAAGCCGTCGCTTACAGCACCGGTAACGCCTTGTGCGACTGTACCAGGATTTGTCCATGTTCCGGATATAGAGGTCCACCCTGTCAAAGTGCCGCTGTTGAAATTATCCGAAAAGATAGTTGTAATGGGGCGAACTTCGATACCGTTGATGATCGGATTACCATCACCGACCGAACCGTGCAGGAACGCTACTTGAATATGCCCGAATTGATCGGATTTTACGACGTATTCTTTACATACCGCTTTATTAGCACTGCCCGCGTCCGCCAAAACGTCATAATTGGTGAGAACACGGGTTCCGTTCAACTCTACATGAAACGAACGTTGACCGGTACTGTTGTAATAGTATTCATTAAAATGCAATCGGATCAGGTAATTGGTATTTGTTTCCAGGTTAGGAAAATCGTAATACATCCTTGTTGAGCTATATCGCTGTTTCTTATAAACATTTTCTGGTGCTGGATTGATCACGTCACTGGTATCCACGGAATTATTTGTACTGGCAAGCGCTCCTCCAATACAAAGGGGGTCATACCCTTCCGCATCCCGTCCGAAAACAAAATCCTCCTCATTCGAGGTGCTTCCGCACGCGATTGCAAATCCGGTTGTTCCTGGACCGCCATAGAAACGACCCCAAGATGGGCGTTCCTTTTTCACAATGACATCCTTATAATAACCGACTGTTCCGCCCCACATCCGCAAACCGATTTTTCCGTACGATCTGCGATCAAAACTATCATCGTTACTAAAGGGGTCCACATCTGTGTCGACGGTTCCGAGTACTTGGAAATTCGTTCCGTCAATTGAATACAGGCCAGTAAGCATATATTCATTCAAAACAAGTCTCAGAGTATATTGGGTATTCGTGTCCCAGTATAACGTGCCACTTTTTAAAGTTGTATAGTTGCCGTCAACATTCCTGTCAATCCTCCATTTTCTTACACCACTCCCGTCCGTATAAAATGCAAGTTGATAGAAATTTGAGTTGTCCATAACACGGCCTAGTACAGCTAATCCGCCGTTGTTAGCTGCAGACGTTGCTACAGCAGTGGCTTGTACATAATAATTGTCCCAGTATGTTTGACCAGCTTTGGATACATTTTCAGATTCACCTTCCGCATAATACTTATTGTCTGACACACTCCATGTCCCGCTTACTACGGTCCAATTAGCGCTACTCGAAAACGAGTCGCTGAACATGGTACTGCCGGGAGTATATGCAGTTGGTGATCCCGTTTCTCCTGATGGGGTAGTGTAAGTGGAGATTAGATTGTAGGGAGTACCAAAATTCGGTGTTCCATCTTCGTCCCATGTGAATTTTTGTACGAATGTTCGCCTTACATCAAAATTGTCGATTAAATTGTCTCCTGCATTGTAAACAATCCAATCTTCATTTCCGTCAAGTGATTTAAAATGGCTTACCGCTAAAACACGGTAAAGACCGCAGTCCGGGCCTCCGTGCATCAAAGGTGTAGACTTTTTGCTCCACGAATCCGGATTCAATATGTCGCCGTCGGTGTTTACCATTGCACCGACTGACCAACTCCAGCCGTCCGGACCATCGCTTCCTTTAATAACATGATTTTCACTACTGTAAGGAATGGTATATGTTGTCTCTTCATCAACCGTATGAATAAAAGGGCTTGAGACCTCCCATGTGCCACCTTCCCAGGAATAGGTTTTATCATCGTAGCCATCGCGGATTGTGACATTCGATCCGGTCACCGTCCAGGGGTTGGACATCGGTTGAATAAATAAACCGAATGTAGTCGCACAAAGATAAAGCGAGCCATTAGGCTTCTGCAATACTGAAGGGCCAAGAATTGTATATGCCACATCTGCAGAGCGTATTAAGGCTTTATAGTTGTAAGGCCCGATCGGATCATCCGTTGTGCCTTCAAGCACGTAGTTGCCATATTTTCCAGTATCGCTGTCTCTAGCCCCGAAATATAGGTACCATTTCTCTTGCAGATAATAAATAGTCGGTGACTCCGCAAAATCAGGTCCGGGTCCGGATGGAGAAAAACTGTAGATAAGTGTTCTTGTTGCCGAGCGGAGACCTGCGATGGTCGAAGATTTCTGAATATATATACCTGTATTATAGGAAGTACCGACTAAATAATAGTAACCATTATATGTAACAATATACGGATCAAACACATCTGCATCCGGATTTGCAAAGCTTCCTGCCCAGAGAGTACTCCCCCCTGTAATAATGAGGGTGATACTGCCAATGATCACAAAACAGAATAATAAAATTTTACGTGAAATTAACATGACAATCCTCCTTAAATTTAATTTAATGACCTTCACGAAACTCTGAAACCCTTTACTGGTGCGGGTTTCAGGCACTACCCATTTTAGAGTTTCGTGAAACCCCTATTTTTTTAAATTTTAAAATACGGTCCATTCCTTACCCCATCTATGTTTGGCTGTTTTACTTTTTTACCTCCTCTCCTTTAGAATTGTTTTTATCTATTAGTAATTTTTTAAGACCTTCACGAAATTAGGAAGTATAAGTTATGTATCAACCTGCTTTATTTGATACCAGTGATATTTTTGACAAGCCTCTAAGAAGATATGAGCTATTTTTCTTAAGTACTTGACCTTAGACTGCTGGAGAAAAGCTCAGATGTAGGAAGAAAGCAAATCAGTAGGTCATCTCTTGTCAGAGCTCTTATCTTTAAGAATCTTAGATCTATTGCCAGCTTAAGTGATCTTTCGGCTGAGCTTTATGAGTGGCCAGGGCTTGCATCTATTCTAGGATTTGTCCCGGGGGATAAACCAATACCAGTGGAGAGGTTTTCTTCTTACCTTAAGAATGCTGATAATTCCCTACTACAGAAAGTCCGTCTAATGCTTGTAAAGAAACTGATAGAGCTGAAGATAGTAAAGGATAAGTATCTCTCGGTTGACTCATGTCCCATAAAGGCCAATGTCAGGGAAAATAATTTAAAGACAAATGTCAGGAACCGATTTGCAAAACAAAGACTTCCTAAAAATGACCCTGACTGCCGTATTGGAGTATTTCCCACCTTTATCTCCGGAAAGGCCAAGGTAGAATTCTTCTGGGGATACCGCAACCACATTGTAAATGATGCACAGTCTGAGCTGCCTCTTTGCGAGGTAACCCTTCCTGCCAATGTGGAAGGGAAAAGTGTGATACTACCTTAAGCTTTGAGTTTGTAAAAGATAAACTACTGGTAAGCTCTTATGCTGTAATGGCTGATTCAGCTACAATTATTGAATATAGCAAAGAATCTTGATGCCAGGCCCAGGATATCTAAAAATCCCAGAAGGGGCACTTCTTCTACCACTGATCTTACTTCCTCCGGTGTACCTGTCTGTATTGATGGCTTTGAGATGCTATCCAGAGGTATCTTTTGGGACAGAAAACAGAATAGAGAGCGTCATAAGTATGTTTGTCCCATAAAAGGCTCTAAAAAGTTTGCCAAGGACCATCCTTATTGTCCCTGGTTTCATCCCCAGTTTGTAAATGGCTCTGGCTGCTACAGATACCTGAGAGTCGATGTGGACATAAGAAGCATTATCGACTATGGGTCTTAAGTCTTTTAAGAGGGACTTTAAAAGAAGAATCAGCAGTGAGCGGGTGTTTTCCCGATTGCTTTCAATCCTTATGCAAAAGCCTTCTGTTATAGGTCTTACCGCTACAGCAAATCTTTGTACTATCTCCCATATCACCGTCTTAGCTGTTGCTTATTTTTCCTCGTTTGTCAAAGAACCTAATAAAATTCGGTTTGTTAAAAGCTTTCTTCCGAATTTTTAATTTCGTGAAGCCCTATTTAATTTAAACTAATTTCGTATAGCCTTGCCTCAATGGTAGTCGTTTAAACTTCCCATTCACACATTACTACCTATATCACCCTTTTATAGCACCTACGGTTAGACCACTTATAAAGCTTTTGGATGCTATGGTAAATATGATTATTTGTGGTATTGTAGCAATACCTAAAGCTAGTATGATTGCTCCATAGTCATATCTAAATAGATCCCCTAGGGCAAAAACTCCTATTGGGACTGTAAATAAAGATTGTTTGTTAATAATTATTAAAGGAACCAAGAAATTATTCCATGCCTGTAGAAAGGTTATTAGGGTTAAAGTTAATGCCGCAGGTTTTACAAAATTTAAAGCAAAGACCATGAATATCCTTGGTTCGCTGCATCCGTCTATCCTGGCACTATCAAGTACTTCTGATGGTATACCATCTTTCATAAATTGTGTCATTAAAAATACACCAAATGAACTTGCAATCCAGGGCATAAATAAAGGTAAATGAGTATTGACCCATCCAAATTCTCGCATCTCTATTATAAAACCAATTACACCTAGTCCCGTAGGTATCATCAAAGTTACAATAACAAAATTAAATAATATGTTTTTACCTTTAAATTTGTATTTTGCAAAAGCAAAACCGGCCATTGCGCTGAATAATACAGCAAAGAAAGATGCTAATATGGAAATATAAAAACTGTTAAAATAGAAACGTAAAAAGCCGCTATTATAAACATTTTTAAAGTTCTGAATAAGGTAATTGCTTGGTAGTAGCGGAATACCTTTAAATATTTCCTCACTCTTATAAGTACCCATTATTATCATTACGTAAAATGGGAAAATACAAGCAGCAGTTATTAATACCAAGAATATTATCCTTATAATAGTTGCTATACTAAATCTTCTTTTCATAATTCTTTATCTCTTCCTTTAAATATCCTGATTCCTACATAACTAAAGCCAACTATGAATATAAATAAAGTATAGGTGATTGCAGCGCCAAGTCCATAATTCATCCTTGGCCCAAATGCTGTATCATAGAAATTCCACATTACTGTAAGAAGAGTCCTGTTGGGGCCACCAGCAGTTCCTGCGAGACCCCTAGCTGTACCCATCATCAATAAGTATGGTTGATCAAATAGCTGCATACCTCCAATAATACTGATAATTACTACAAAAAGCGTCACAGGTTTTAACAAAGGTAAGGTTATTTTAAAAAATGTATTTATTTTTGATGAACCATCTACTTTTGCTGCTTCATATATTTCAGGTGATATACTGGATAATCCTGCAAGATACATTATCATAAAGTAGCCAAAATTCTGCCATACCAGAAGTAGCACTAATATAAATCTTGTAAAAAATAGGTCCCCTCCTAGCCAGTCTATACCATCCTTCAAAATACCAAGATTAATTAGAAGCTTATTTATTATTCCTGCTTTCCAATCAAACATATAATTGAATATCAATCCTACTGCTACTGGTGTGACTATATATGGTAAAAAATTTGAAAGCTGGAAGAAACGTCTTCCCCTAAATTTTTCATCAAAAAGCATTACAGCTACTATAAGCCCAAGGATAATAGTAAGTGGTATACTGGTAACAATAATTGCCGCTGTATTTAGTAATGACTTAATAAAATATGGGTCTGTTGTAAAAAGTGTTATATAGTTTTTAAGACCAATAAATTTCATTTCCCCTATTCCGGACCATTCCATTAAACTAATATAAAATGAATAGAGGTTTGGAAATAATTGAAAAACAAAATAACCAATAAAGAATGGGACTATAAAGATATAGGCCCATTTTCTTACGCCTTTAAACATTCTTATGCCATTCTTCTCTATTTTTTTAAATTTAAACTATAAGAATTATTGTATTCTTGTTCCCTGTAACGGTGACCATTATTAAGTGGTCACCGTTACATATTCTATACTATAGTCATTCTACTATTTCAACATCAGGTATCATATTAGGTAACTCAGCCTTAAAATTTTGTAATGCTTCGTCTGCGGTAATTCCTTCTTTTTCGATTTGAAGTAGTACCAGATTTATTACATCGTTTACAGACTCGTCATATTTTGTAACAGGCCTTACTTGCAGTTCTGGAGCTATGGTTTTAAATAATAGCTCTTTTACATTCTGACCACCGAAATATGGGTCGTCGTATGGCGAATAATCAAATTCTCCAGCATATAGATCTTTTCTTGGAACAAAATAACCAAGCTCTTCCCTATATACGTCTGCTCCATCACCAAAAATGGTCCAGTTTATATAGGCCCATGCAGCATCTTTAACTTTACTTTCGTTCCATACACCCCATATAGTGCCTCCATAGTAATAACCGCCTTCTGGTGGAACCATTACTCTCCATCTTCCTTCAGAATCCGGGTCATTTGGTTGAATTACAAACTGAGGACCCCATGATGAACATGGATAAAAAACATGATTATCATCTGTAAAAGAACTAAACCAGGATGGGCTCCAAGTAGCTAAAGCATCAAGCAAACCAGCGTCCATCATTTCAACCACCCTAGTAAAGACTTCTTCAAAGACATCTATGTTAATCAGTTTATTACCATCAAACATAGGTTGTGGATTTTGTCCAAAAAGAACTCTCCATGCATCAAATATAGTGGCAAACATATAAACCGATCCACCACTCTTCTCTTTTACTTCTTTTCCTTCCTCTATAAACGTGTCCCAATCAGGAAGCATTGCAGAAAGTTCATCAGGGTCATCAGTTCCAAAATATTCTTTTGCTAGGGGAGCTTTATATGCAAGACCTGCTGGACACATAAGGTTATCAATACCTGCAAGTTCACCTTCTGGATTTGTACCTAATGGAACAACAAAATCCATTAGCTTACTTCTATCAACATTGTAAGGTTCTGCATCAAGATTCTCCCAGATATCAAATGTTAAAAGTTTGCCTCTGGGATCGATCTCCCCGAGTAGAATATCTGGAAGTTCCAAACCTCCAGTAATAGAAGTTTGGATTTTATCCAAATAATCAGCACTATTTAAAGCAACATAATTCAATTCTACGTTTGGATAAACTTCTGTGAACTTATTCCACATTGTCTCAAAACCAGCCTGATCCCAATACCATATAGTTACTACTCCACTTGCCTCATCAGGATCTGGAGTCCAGGTCTCTACTGTAGTTTCTTCTTCGACAACTTCTTCTTCAACTTCTGGTACTTCTTCAGTTGGAGCCTCCTCCACAGCTTCTTCTTCAACTGCTGCTTCCTCTGCTTTACAGCCGTATAATGAAAAAGCTGCAACCATTGATATGCTTAATATCAGCACCACTATCCATAATAATGATTTTTTCATTTACAAATCCTTTCTTTTCAAAAATCTCAATTACAAAAAATACATATAATTGCTTCTATAAACCACCTCCTCCAATGCTTTACTTTCTACATTATCTCTGATAATTTTTTTTTGAGATTTGCTTTAGTTATAGCTATAATATAAGATTTTATTAGCCTTTCTGAACAAATCTCTTTCTATTTTATACTTATCACCTCCCTTTAAAGCGTATTTTACTTTTTTATCATTTATCTTTAATTCATTATTATTATTTTTATTTTAGGTGCTGGCAGAAAAATTATTTAAACTATCTATCCATAAAAACTTAATTTATTTACATCTCTATCTTTACATTAAAACTCTAAAGACGTTAAAATAAGATAACAAGTGCTTGCGCAAGTGCTTACTTATAATATAAAAAAATAATAGTTATGTCAAGATTCAGATTACTTCATGTCAGATTACTTCATTTAAAATCATGTAAAATATTATATTCCTTAAACACTTAAAACCTTACTATTTATCCTTGCTATAATAACTGACCAAATAAAAATAAGTAATACCTGCATTTATTTTGATGAATTAACTTAAATAGCAATCGGGTACACTCCACACTTCTCTACAGCATTCCAGAAAGCAAAAAAATTACCTATGGATGTATCTATCTGTACATTATGGGTTGGACCTATTATGAATCCGCCTCCCGGCCCTATATTTTTAATCCTATTCTTTACTTCATTCTCTATTTTTTCGGGTGTCCCAAAAGGTAAAGTTTCCTGAATATCAATAGTGCCCCAGAGGCTTAAGTTTTTTCCATAGCGTTTTTTTAAATAGTGTGGATCCATACACTTTGGTTGAACTGGATTTAGAATATCAAGTCCTATTTCTACCAGCTCATCTATTATAGGATAAATATTTCCGTCTGAATGATAAGCAATCTTAAGGTCTGGATTTATAGATTTTAATTCAGAATATAGTTTTTCCATCCTGGGTTTTAAATACTTACGCCACATCTCAGGAGAAATTAACATTCCTTTTTGTCCCCCTACATCATCACCCGTCCATATAATATCTACTCCCATGCTTGCAAGTTTTTTACCTGCATAAAGGTGGTATTTAAAAGGAATATCTAAAATCTTATCTGCAAGCTCCTCATTTGTAATAAGATCCATCATAATTTTATCCAGCCCTCTTAGAGCCCAGGCTGTCTCAAATATAGTAGTAACAATTACACCCATAATAGGATATTCTTTCCCAAACTCTTCTATCAGCCTCTTTGACGGTTCATAACGGGATTCAATAGCAGGGTCAGGTGGTATATAATTCTCAACAGATTCATCGTCTTCTAAGGGATTGCCTGATATTTCAGTATACTTTCCGGTACCATTTTTTGTTTCATATCCAACAATTTTCCAGTGGACCCCCCACTCGTCTTTATAATCCTTATCAAGATTTTTATAATATGAATTAGCAAATCCCTGAGCAGTAAGTAGAATATCGTTTCCTAATTTAAGCTCAAGTTCGTGATTAGTGCCACCATGA
>VGAU01000045.1 GCA_016870675.1 Actinomycetota bacterium
TTTTATTGTAAATTTTAATAATATATTAATATTTTTAAGATAAATAATAAGCCAAATTAAATTATCAAATCCTATCAATAAATTAAACGAATTAAATCACATATTAATACTAATATATAGTACTTATTGATTTTATTTTAATATTATCTTATTATTATAATAAAGATCATAAAAACAAGTGAAAGGAGTAATGTGGTATCCATAAACAAAACCAAAAACCTTTGGAACAAAGATGTGGCTATGAAAAACCTAAAAGATGAAATTGGACCACTCTGCTGCTGGTATTGGTGCTGGTGGATTGCAAGGGATTAATCAAAATTAAATATTATTAACCCTACATAATTAATATCAATGTAATAATTCAGTAATAATATTGATCCCACTACAATGTAGATACCCACGCACTAAAGTGCGTGGCACTTATTTAAATTCAAGCTTCGCTTGATTGTGTTTACCATTCACCCACGTACTAAAGTACGTGGAACTCTGCCCTGACGGGTTATTAGAAAATGGAACTATATAGTAGTAAATATAATTACCATGGAGTAATAAATTCCAAACATAGCCTTATAAACAATACACTTACAGGAGCAGTAGATATTATTGAAAATAATATCTGGAATCTTATAGAAGCACAGAAGTTCAATCTAATAGAAAAGGATCCTCTTTCAAATCTTATTGAAAGAGGATATCTTTATGGTGATCCCAAAGAAGAAAAAAAATTATTTTATACCCTATACAACAGTTTTATGAAAAAGGCTACTTCACGCCCAATAAGATTTGTCTTCTGTCCTTCCTATTATTGTAATCTCAAATGCATCTACTGTTTTGAAAAAAACTTTTCATACTACAACTCGCATCAATTTATGAGTGATGCGGTATTTACCAAATCCGTAGACGCTATGGAGAAATTAGCGGAAGAATATTCAGGCAGAGTCTATGCCATAGAATTATTTGGAGGCGAGCCATTGCTGAAAAGAACAAAAAGAACGGTGGAGAAAATTTTAGAAGCAGCAAAATCAAGAAAAACTTCAGTAACCATTGTAACCAATGGTGTTAATATAGAGAAACTAATAGATATCTTATCCCAGCATAAAAACAATATAGAATATCTGCAAATAACAATAGATGGGCCACCTGATATTCATAATAAAAGAAGAAAGTATAAGTCCGGTCGAGGAACCTTTGATAAGATATCAAATGGAATAGATTTGCTCATAAAGAATAATCTAAAAACTAAAATCAGGATAAACGTAGATTATTCTAATATTGAGTACATACCTAGCCTTTATGAATATATGCATCATAAAAAATGGATAACCAACAAAAATATCAAATCTCAGTTATCTTTAATTGGAGATCATAGTTCCCTGGAATATAATAATGTAATAGTTCCCGGAGAAATACTGTTAAAAAAATTAATAAAGATTTACGATTTACACCCGGAACTGGAAGAAGCATTCGGATATCATATTTTCAAACCCTTACGGCACCTGCTGGACATAATCGGAGGTGCCCCAAATATTTCTCCTAAATTTATAAATTGTGAAACCAATCTTCTGGAGTTACATATATTATGTCCTGACGGTCTAATATACGCCTGTCCCGAGTCCATTGGATACCCTGAATATGCTATCGGCAAATTTTACCCCAATCTGGAATATTTTGAATACAAAGTCAAATTATGGAAGGAAAGAACCATCTTTAACATTCCAAAATGCAGGGAATGCAAATTTTCACCTATCTGTGGAGGTGGCTGCTCTTACTCATCCTTTCTCATCCATAAGGGCGATATGGTACCGGTATGTGAAAGATACCAGGAAGTCCTGGATACATTCCTTAAGCTGAGGGGCGAAAAAATATTAAAAAAATTTATAGATGGACTTTCAAAAGACATACCTGTGGAATAGTTAAGATTGATTTTTTAATTAGCTACTGTATATAAATAAAATAAGGTTATGCTTTTCTACTTTAATTAATTTCTATTTCATGCCCGTTATATTCTTTGCTGCCTTTAATGTATTACTGAGCAGCATAGCGATGGTCATAGGTCCTACTCCGCCCGGTACTGGTGATATATAGCTAACCTTAGGTTCTACTCTTAGGAAATCCACATCTCCAATTAATGTAGCGCCTTTATTTTCAAAGTCTTCTTTTCTCCATTCCAGCAGTTCCTGGTTCGCCTTATCTTTTGTAATCCTGTTGATTCCTACATCTATAACTACTGCTCCCTCCTTTACCATATCACCTTTAATTAGATAGGGTACCCCGGTAGCCACAATCAGAATATCCGCATCCCTGGTATGAATTTTTAGATCTCTGGTTTCAATATGGCATATGGTAACCGTAGCCCATTCATTTAAAAGAAGCAGGCTCACCGGTTTTCCGACTATTTCACTATGGCCCACCACAGTAGCATTCTTGCCTTTTATATCTATACCCTCCCTCTTTAACATTTCTATAATACCAGAGGGTGTTGCCGGCACCAGACACTCTTGCTGTGTTACCAACTTGCCTATATTTACAGGATGAAATCCATCCACATCTTTTTTAGGATATATTGCTTCCAGAACCTTTGCTTTGTCTATCTGTTCCGGTAATGGAAGTTGAACCAAAATTCCATGAATATCTTCCCTGTTATTTAATTTATCTAGTTCTTTTAATACATCTTCTGTAGATACACCTTCATCCATTTTTATAGTTTCAGACTTAAAACCAACCTCTTCGCATCCTTTCTGTTTGCTTCCCACATACACTTTTGAAGCAGGATTATCCCCCACAAGTATTGCCGCAAGGCCCGGTACAATGCCTTTTGTCCTTTTCATCTCTTTTACTTCTTCGGTTATCTCGTTTTTAATGTCCTGTGAAATCTTAGTTCCACTGATTAATTTAGCTATTTTAATCACCTCTATACTTAGAATTTATAATAATTTATATAAAATTATATATACATTTCATTTATAAAATAAAATTTTCTATTTAGAACAATCCAACGATGTTGCCATCATCATCAATATCCACTTTTGTTCCAGCCGGAACTTTTGGAAGTCCTGGCATAGTCCTCATCATGCCAAGCAATGGATACAGGAAACCTGCGCCGGCAGAAACCCTGACATCTCTAATAGGAACTGTAAATCCGGTAGGCCTTCCTTTCAAATCAGGATCATGACTAAGGGAAAGATGGGTTTTGGCCATACATATAGGTAATTTGCCAAATCCCTGTTTGGTATATAAATCTATTTTCTTTTCTGCTTCCGGCAAATAATTTACGCCATCGGCACCATAAATTTTAGTAGCAATGATTTCAATTTTTTTCTTAATAGGCCAATCCAGGGGATATAAAAATTTAAACTCGGTAGGTTTTTCAGCAGCTTTAACAACTGCTTCTGCCAGCTCAATTCCACCATCTCCACCTCTTTCCCAAACATTACTTATAATGGCATCTTCTGCACCTGCTGCTTTAGCTTTATCTTTTATTACATCTATTTCCTCTTCTGTATCAGCATCGAAATTATTTATAGCTACCACTACAGGAAGACCGAAAAGTTTCATGTTTTCTATCATTTTTTCCAAATTTTCACAGCCTTTTTCAACTGCTTCTACATTTTGCCTGTTCATTAACTCTTTATCAACACCCTGGCCAGGTATAAATTCAAATCCTCCGCCATGCATCTTCAGTGCTCTTACTGTACAAGTAATTACCACTGCATCAGGTTTAAGACCACTGTACCTGCACTTAATATTCATAAGCTTTTCTGCTCCACAATCAGCTCCAAATCCACTTTCCGTTACAACATAATCTCCAAGCTTTATGGCTATCTGATCTGCTAAAATAGAGCTATTCCCATGGGCAATATTGGCAAATGGACCGGTATGGACAAAACAAAGTGTGTGTTCTATTGTCTGAAGCAAATTGGGTTTTATGGCATCTTTTAGAAGTACAGTCATTGCACCTGCACATTTTAAATCCTCAGCAGTAACCGGCTTTCCGTCATAAGTAGAACCGACTACCATTCTGGCCAATCTCTCCCGTAAATCTTTAAGGCTTGTTGTAAGAGCAAGAATTGCCATTACTTCAGAAGCAACTGTAATATCATAACCTGTTTCTCTGGGAACTCCGTTTAGAGGACCTCCAAGACCTATTATAATATTTCTCAGCGCTCTATCACTAACATCTACAACTCTATTTAAAGTTATGCTAAACGGATCTACGTTAAGTTCATTCCCTTTCATAATATGTGTGTCTAAAAAAGCAGCTAGAAGATTATTAGCTATACCCACAGCGTGGGTATCCCCGGTCAGGTGCAGATTAAAATCTTCCATTGGAAGAACCTGAGAATAGCCACCACCTGCTGCCCCACCCTTTATACCAAATACTGGACCTAGAGAAGGCTGCCTTATACAGGTAATAGCTTTTTTACCAAGTTTGTTTAATGCCATACTCAGTCCAATTGTAGTTACTGTTTTACCCTCACCGAGCGGAGTGGGAGTAATGGCTGTAACATCAATATACTTTCCGTTTGGCCTGTCCTTAAAATTCTCCAGAACCTCTAGTTTTACCTTTGCTTTATAATTTCCATACAATTCCAGATATTCTTCATCAAGACCGACTGACTCAGCAATCTCCCTTATGCGCTTCATCTCTGCTGCTTGAGCGATTTCAATATCACTTTTCATAAGCACCTCTCATTTTTTTAAGTTAAATATTTAATAAAAAAAAATACACTACTGAATTATATAAAAATTACTATCTTGTTACAAATTAAATTAAAAAAAAATTGACTGGGGCCATTTAATAACAGTATAAATTAATATTCACACATATATGACTGATTTTAAAGTGAAATTTACCCATAAAAAATAAAATTTAAGTCCTGGCTAAGCACTATATTCCTTTAAAAATTTAGGGACCTCGCCAGCTTCTCTTGGACCAACAACAACTTTCCATCCATCTCCCAGCTCGTCTTCTAATTCGCCCTGAAGCTGCGCCACATAACCAGGTATTACAATTTCCTTCTTTTTTACTTTTTCTGCAATACCACTCTTCTTTACAAATTGAGCAATCAATTCTGGAACGAATTTCCCTGCTGCCCAGGCAGTAAGAACAGACTGACCTTCAACATCCATAACTAAAAGCCAGGAGGGGACTCTACTGCTTTCTACTTCACCTGAGATTATAAAGTAGGTAAGAGAAAAATTAGTTGTAATTAAAACCGGTGAATTTTCATCAGGACTGCCAATTTCATAAATTTTCTGTTCTACCTGCATTGGTCTTCTGGGGTCAGTGTATATATTCTGTCTGTATACCATCAGTGGAAAAATATTTTGATGGCTTGCGTTTGAAAGTACAATAATCGAACTATATTTAGCAACAAAAATAGAAGCGATTAAAGTTTCTTTCAAAGGATCATCAGTCATTTCACCGGGAAATACCATAGTGGGATAACCAAAAAGCCTGTTCTTCTGCTTTATTGCAGCCATTCTTAATATAATTTGATTATAAAAATCACCCTTAAAATCCCTTGATCCAATATCTATTACCAAATTTTTGATTCCAGCTTCACGCATTTTCCCGGTAACTACCGCTATATCTTCAAATGACTTGCCTCTGATTGCTATTGGACATCCAGTCTCTTTTCCAATCGCGATAAAAAGGTCTATATTATCAGCAGTAGCTGCATGAATAAGCGGTTTATTTTCCTTGAACATATCAGCCGCACTTTTTAATATCTCCGGATCCGTCGAGACCAATATTAACGGTTTTTTTGTAAGTGTGGCAACATCACCGGCAACCTTTAGAAATCTGTCTATATTTTTAGATTTATTTTTAATACAGATAGCATCCACTTTTAAAATTTGATCCACTCGCTCATATGCAATCGCGTTTACATCTTTAACCGTCTCTTCAATGCTGCCGCTATCCATATCATCTTCTATAATTACCGCAAATGCATTTTGATTTACAAATGTTCTATCATGCCTGAACATTACCGTCTCTTCGCCAACTATAAAAGAGTCATTTCCGGCGCCAATTTCCACTTTCAGGATTGGCGGCTGAGAAGCTTCTGAGAGCGCTTCTTTTACTTCTTCTGAAATGTGGGGACATTTTTCCAGTTCCACTTTACCTGCTGCCAGCTGCATTGCAAATGCCAGACAGGTAGGAAATTCGCAGTCCTTACAGTTTGTTTTTGGCAACATTTTAAATATTTCCAGACCGCTCAATGCCATACTTTATTCTCCTTACCTCACTTTATATACACTTCTATATTTTTTACATCATAGGTTCCATTTTAAGAACAGGATGATTTACCTTTTGTATCCACTCCAGTACTTTTTCTTCAGTCTCTGCCTCTTCCTCGGTAGCAACTTTATCCAGAAAATCTTCCATTCCCATCTCCTTAGCCCGCTCTTCAAGAATATCCCTTATCTCCTCTTTTAGTGCTTTGGGCATCCATACCAGCCTTTCCAATCCACCATCGGCTCTTATAAACTTCTTTGAACCAATAAAATATTTACTTATACCTATAAAACCAGGTGTCTGGATTCCCCCGCCAACCATTCCAGCCATAGTGGAAAATTTCATTCCGCTCGGGGTAATATCTGAATGCTCCCTGTTTACTGCCATTACTCCATTGGTAGAAGGAAGAATAGTTACAATCACTTCGAAACAGCCGCACGAAGTCATCGGGTCTATCATCATGGAATATGCTGAAAAAGATTCCAGGGATTGATTTGAGGCTTTGTAGACAAAATTATTTACCCCCTTCCATATCCCCAGTCTTTCATCTATTGTTTCACCTATCTTGATTGGCTGATTTGGTCCGGTGGGATTAATCTCATATGAAGCTTTACAGTCCAGCCAGTTATATGCACCGCACAGACCTGGCCTTTCCGGCGAAATGGCACAGACATGATTGGGAGCAAATGACTGACAGAGGGTACAGGAATAAAAAGTATCCACTGTCTCATCAGTCAGATTCTTTAGCCTTTCGTCTCTTGTTCTAAAAATCTCCTTTGCCCCTTTTTTAAGTGCTGCTACGTCTTCCAGGTTGGTGTAAATCTTTATCTGTATCTTATCCATAATATTGCTAAAACTAGAGTGCATTTTAGCATGCAGTATGGTTCCTAAATGCCTGATCTTAAAGCCGCTTTTTACCGCTTCCTTGCTGAATCTAACCCAGACAATATCCCTCTGTCCCATATGAAATATGCCGGTGGCATAATTGGTAAAATAATGTATCTG
Organism: Actinomycetota bacterium; assembly: GCA_016870675.1. Classification (GTDB taxonomy): domain Bacteria; phylum Actinomycetota; class Humimicrobiia; order Humimicrobiales; family Humimicrobiaceae; genus Hydromicrobium. The sequence continues at coordinate 7,244 of VGAU01000045.1, forward strand.
TCTTTCCATCACCGGCTCAAAATCTTCCTGCATCTTTCTACCATAAACCAGTACTTCAATTCCCAGTGGAAGCACTCCACCTTCTTTTACATCATCAACTTCAGGGCCGAATACTTCTATTTTTCCATCCCCAACTTCCGAAGAATCAGCCATATGGAGAAACTCTACTGCTTCGCTCCTGTTTCCGCCGAATTCAACATAAGTATCTTCCTTCCTTATTCTCTCTCCTTCAAAAGCGGGACCAAAAGCTACGGGAACATCAACCTTTTCTACAGTAATCTTAAGACCCCTTACTTCTATAGCTTTTGAAACGATTTCATCATCGTCAATATTGGAAACTACATGCTCATAGGTGCACACTCCTCTGGGAAGTATTTCTGGAATAGCTGTATCGGCAATAGTTGGAAATCCGTAATTTATGGCGCCAGCAGCATTTGCATATTTCTCTTCATCTACTTCACCAAGGGCAAGAACAAATGCAAATATCCTGTTTTTGTTATAAAGAAGCATTCTTCTATAGTCTCCCGGTTGAACCCCGCCAAAGCTTAAAGCAGCTCTCGTTGCAAAACCTGCCGAATAAATAGTGGAGGTTATATCTTTACCAAATGGGACCAGCCTTGTATTCCAACCTAATTCTACTCCCTCTTCAGCCAGCTGCTCAGCCATTGATACACCATTGGTAGAAGCTGACATAAAAACATAAATATTTTTTTCCTGGAGTTCTCTTGCAATTTTAACTGCAGTTTTGCTATCCTTGCATGCTCCCACACAGGCAGCAAAGCCGGGCGCTGTACCATCAACAAATTCAATCCCTCTTTCCCTGATAATCTTGTCTGTTGCTGCACCAAGCCAGATACCGCTGGCCGGAGAAGGTCCATCTATATACTTTATGGCTTCTATTATTTCTTCCACCCATAGAGTGGCAATCCCTGCATCTAATGTACTTCCCAGATATGGAAGCCATAATTTCTCATCCGGAACAGGAGGAAGCAATTTCTTTGCCTCATCAAGAACTTTTTCAGCATCCGATAATTTTTCGACTTTAATTCCTGTCATACTGTATATAATCGGAAGGAAGTAACCTGTATCGGGAAATTCTATTTTCTGATCTTTGCCATGTTTTTCAATGCATTCTTTTAATGTTTTTTCTGCACGTTTAAAAATTTTATATGCGCCCTTTATAGCACTGGCTGCAATGATTTTAGACATCTTTTAACGCCCTCCTTGCTTCCATATCCAGTAAAACTCTTTCCTTTTTTGTATCTATCTTAAGCGCCTTTCTTTTTTCCTGTATAACACTTATTACCTTGTCCAGTAACTCTTCTATATCTGCAATATATTCCAGCTGGCCTCTATATTTTTCCTGCCACCCTTTTGTCATTATATTTTTCACTTCACTGCTGGATTCCACAGGTATTGGCTCACCGCTAAACGCTACATAAGCACCGGAAGCAGCAAAATAAGAACCTATTGAAAGTGCTTTCTCACTCATCCATTCAGGGGCAATCCCGGCTATTGGAAGATCGCTAATATCTTCACCCAGTCCCCCTTCTCTTACCACCTCGGATACTACTGTTAGTATTCTGGAATTATCTACACATGATCCCAGATGAAGTATGGGAGGCATACCTACTGCTTCACAAATAGAGCGCAGTCCCTCACCTGCATATTCTAAAGCTTCCGGCTCCATCAAACCGCATTTAGCTGTTGAAAGAGCTCCACACCCTGTAGTTACTACAAGGTAGTCTCTTTTAATCAGCTCTCTGGCAAGATAATTATGATATTTATCTTGTGTTAATCTCGCATTATTGCATCCCACTACTCCAACTACACCCTGTATTCTTCCATCAATAATGGCATCATTTAAAGGTCTGAAAGACTCTCTGAACTTCCCTCCCAGCATATATCTGATATACTCATGTGAAAAACCGCAAACCAGATCTGATGTAATCTGGGGAATATAAACTTCTTTCTTCCTGTTTTTAAAATTATCTATTGCCATCCTGATTATTTCAGTGGCTAGCTTTACACCATTATTTTCTTCAAACTCCATATGAATTGCTCCGGGTATTTTACATTTTGCCGAGGAAGTTATAAGTTTGGTGTGATATTTTTTGGCAAGCTCTCCTAAAGCCTGCATTATACATTGAATATCCACAACCATAACCTCAACTGACCTGGTCATTATCGCCATTTCCTGAGAAAGGAAATTACCAATTGGCGCTATACCCTGCCTCATCAAAATTTCATTTGCAGTGCAGCATATTCCAACAACATTAATACCACTGGCGCCTTTACTTTTTGCATACTCTACAAGTTCTTTATCATCGGCAAGCTCTGCAATAATCTCTGAAAGAGTGGGCTCATGTCCGTGCACCACAATGTTTACTTCATCTTCTTTTAGCATTCCCAGATTAGTCTTAGCACTTATTGGCTCAGGAGTGGTAAACAGGATATCAGTAATCTCGGTACCTATCATAGATCCTCCCCACCCGTCAGACAAAGCTGTCCGAAGAGCTTGATCCAGGATATGTTCAGCATCCTGGTCTACTCCCATATGAGTCCTGTGCATCGTTTCCACAATTTCTCTATCGATACCTCTAGGAACAATCTTATATTTTCTCCATATCTCCTGCCTTTTTTCAGGAGCAATTTTTACCAGATCAATCTCGCCAGTCTGCTGTCCAAAAAGTGACAGAGCTTTTTCTGAAGTATCCTTAGCAATTTCTTTTATATCCCTATCATCAATCTTAACTCCCAGGTTTTTTGCAAACTTCATTAATTTAAATTCATCTTTTATTTTCAAACCGGGAGCCTTATCCTCCGCAACCAGCCCCAGCAGATGAGCCAGATCTCTTCCATGATCAGAGTGTGCTGCAGCACCTGCTGCAATATGACGGGCCAGATTTCTTGCAGCAATAGTTCCCAGAGTGGCACCGCACAATCCGGTTTTGTCATCTCTTACCCTGCATGGACCCATTGCGCAGTTCTTACAGCA
>VGAU01000046.1 GCA_016870675.1 Actinomycetota bacterium
ACAGCCTGCAGAGTCCTTCCTGTAGCCGCTATGACCAGGGGCCTTAAAGGCAGGGAGATTACCGATATGGGGCTTTTAGCTGAAGCTGGGGCGGTTGGTTTTTCAGATGACGGCAGGTGTGTAGTAGACAGCAGGCTTATGTATGAGGTTATGAGATATTCCACCCAGTTTGGCCTTCCTCTGGTATTACATGAGGAAGATTACTCCGTATCCAGAGGGGGCCTTATAAATGAAGGGCGCTACTCATCAATGCTGGGGCTTGATGGAATATCCAGCCTGAGTGATGATGTAATTATTGCAAGAGATATAATTCTTGCCGGCAGGAGCAGGGCTAAAATTCACATAACCCATGTAAGTACACGGGACGGAGTGGAAATGATAAAAAAAGCCAGAGAAGGCGAGCTGGATATAACCTGTGATGTAACCCCGCATCATCTGTTCTTCAATGACAGCTATCTTACCTCCTTTAATACCAACCTTAAGGTAAAGCCCCCTATAAGAAGCGAGAAAGACAGGCTGGCACTGATAGAAGGTATAAAAGGAGGAGTAATAGATGCTATAGCCAGCGACCATGCCCCTCATCTGGATACGGAAAAAAATACTACCTTTAAACTTGCAAGCTTCGGAACTACCGGCCTTGAGACATTATTCAGCGCAGCCTTTAGCAAATTATGCAGGGAAGGAAAAATCAGCCTCCCCAGGTTTATAAGTTTGATTACCACCTCGCCTGCGAAGATTCTGGGTATTGATGCCGGAAAAATAAGGGTGGGGAAAACTGCAAACATTACGGTTATAGATACTGAAGCGGAAGAGGAGATAAAAAGGGAGAGCTTTATTTCGAAAAGTAAAAACAGCGCTTTTATAGGGCAAAAGTTAATGGGAAAGATAATCTGCACCATAAGCAAAGGTAAATTAGCTTATATAAATAAATAACATATATAGGAAGGGTTGTAATTTTGAAGGCAATTTTAATGTTAGAAGATGGAAAGTTATTTAAAGGTGAAAATATTGGGTGTAGCGGTGAAACAATAGGTGAAGTGGTATTTAATACGTCTATGATTGGCTATCAGGAAATATTGACCGATCCTTCTTATTGTGAGCAAATAGTTACAATGACATATCCCCAGATTGGAAATTATGGTGTAAATAGTGTAGACGTAGAATCTGATAAAATTCAAGCTAAGGGCCTGATCGTAAAAGAATTCTTTGATTACTACAGTAACTGGAGGGCAGAGGGTAATCTCGGGGATTATCTTAAGAATTATAATATTATAGGTCTGGCCGGGATAGATACCAGGCAATTAACCAGGCATATAAGACTTGAGGGCGCAATGAAAGGAATTATTTCAACTGAAACTGAGGATGAAAGTGAGTTGAAAAAAAAGATAGAAGGCTACCCATCGATAATTAAAAGGGACCTGGTAAAGTATGTTACTTGCGATAAGCCGTATATTTATAATCCTAAAAAAGGTGATTATAGGTATATTATTGTAGCAGTAGATTTTGGAGTAAAAATGGGTATTCTTAAATGTCTGGATTGGGAGGGTTTTAAAATAATTGTTGTACCGGCATCTACAAAACCTGAAGAAATTTTAAAGTATAATCCTGACGGTATTTTCCTTTCCAACGGGCCCGGTGATCCTGCAGCTGTTAATTATGCAGTTACGACTATTAAAGAGCTGATTGGAAAAAAACCTATATTTGGAATTTGCCTGGGACATCAGCTGTTGGCTATTGCCCTGGGAGCAAAGACTTATAAGCTAAAATTTGGCCATCATGGTGGCAATCATCCAGTTAAAAATTTAGAAACAGGAAAGATTGAAATAACATCACAAAATCATGGATTTGCGGTTGACGAAGAATCGTTAAAAGATATTGCCGGTACCGGTTGTAAAGTAACGCATTTAAATTTAAATGATAATACTATTGAAGGGTTAAAATACGTTGATATAAATGCGTATACTGTACAAAACCATCCGGAAGGAAAACCGGGCCCTCATGACTCAAGATATGTTTTTAGCAAATTCACTGAGTTAATTAAGAATTTTAATAATTAGAAATTAAAAAGAGTATTTATGCCTAAAAGAAAAGATTTAAAGAAAATTTTGCTTATAGGTTCAGGACCAATAGTCATTGGACAGGCATGCGAGTTTGATTATTCGGGAACCCAGGCTTGCAAGGTTTTAAAGCAGGAAGGTTACAAGGTGGTACTTGTAAACAGCAATCCTGCTACGATTATGACAGATCCTGAATTTGCAGATAGAACTTATATCGAGCCATTAACACCTGAGTTTGTAGAAAAAATAATTAAAAAAGAAAGACCTGATGCATTACTCCCGGCGCTGGGAGGGCAAACAGGATTGAATATGGCAGCAGCTCTGTCAAAAGAAAAAGTACTGGACAGGTTCGGGGTAGAGCTTATAGGGGTTGATATCGATGTTATTAATAAGGCTGAAGACAGGGAACAATTTAAGGAAGCAATGACGAGGATCGGTCTTTATGTTCCTCCAAGCGGATATGCACATAGTTTGAAAGAAGCTTTAAATTTTAGCAGGAAATTAAAATTCCCGATGGTGGTAAGGCCCAGTTACACACTTGGAGGACTGGGAGGGGGAGTTGCATTTAATAAAGAAGAATTTATGGAAATAGTTACAAGGGGCCTTGATATTTCACCAAAATCTGAAGTTCTGGTCGAGAAATCAGTTGCAGGCTGGAAAGAGATTGAACTGGAAATGATGAGAGATAAAAATGATAACGTAATTATAATATGTTCAATTGAAAACTTTGACCCAATGGGGGTACATACCGGAGATAGTATTTGCGCAGCCCCGGCTCAAACTCTCACATATAAAGAATACCAGAATATAAGAGATGCAGGTATTAAAATAATGAGAGAAATAGGTGTTAATGCAGGCGGATCGAATATACAATTTGCAGTTAACCCTGAAAATGGAAAAGTAGCAGTCATTGAATTGAACCCAAGAGTTTCAAGAAGCAGCGCCCTGGCTTCCAAAGCAACTGGCTATCCCATTGCGAAGATCGCAACTAAATTGGCTATAGGATACACACTTGATGAAATCCCGAATGATATAACTAAGAAGACACCTGCCTGTTTTGAGCCTTCTATAGATTATGTAGTGGTAAAATTTCCGAGGTGGACATTTGAGAAGTTCCCTGGAACTGATCCAAGTCTTACTACAAGGATGAAATCTGTAGGTGAGGTACTGGCAATTGGAAGGACTTTTAAAGAGGCTCTTCAGAAGTCAATAAGGTCCTTAGAGATAGATAGATATGGGCTTGGGTCTGATGGGAAAGAGGATATAAGAGAAGAGCTTCTGAACAGTAAGTTATCTATCCCTAATCAGGATAGGGTTTTTTATATTAAATATGCTTTTGAGAGGGGAATGAGTGTTGAAGAAATATCAAGCTATACTAAAATAGATCCCTGGTTTTTATTTAATATTAAGCAGCTGGTGGATTTTGAAAAAGGTTTTAAGTGTGAAGATATCAAAGATATAACAAAGGAAAGGCTGCATGAAGCAAAAAAACTTGGTTATTCTGATGTTCAGATTGCATATTTGTGTAATACACATGAGGATGAAGTTAGGGCTTTAAGAAATAAATTCAATATTAAAGTGACTTTTAAACCGGTGGACACCTGCGCTGCGGAATTTGAAGCATACACACCTTATTATTATTCTACTTATGAGGCCGAGGATGAGATTTTGCCTTCCGCCAGGAAGAAAATTGTAATTCTGGGCAGCGGACCAAATCGTATCGGACAGGGAATAGAATTTGACTACTGCTGTGTCCATGCCTCTTTTGCTCTGCATGATGCAGGTTTTGAAGCTATAATGGTGAACTGCAATCCTGAAACTGTAAGTACAGATTATGACACATCGGACCGGTTGTATTTTGAGTCTTTAACTTTTGAGGATGTTTTAAATATTGTGGGAGCTGAAAAACCTTACGGGGTGATAGTGCAATTTGGAGGCCAGACTCCTCTAAAGCTTGCCTTAAGGCTTCAGAAGGCGGGTGTAAATATTTTAGGAACATCACCTGACAGTATTGATCTGGCCGAGGACCGTAAAAGATTTGGTTCCATGCTTAAGAAACTTAATATTCCCCAGGCTGAAAATGGGACTGCTATGGATGCCGAAAAGGCAAAAAAAATAGCCAAAAGAATAGGCTACCCGGTACTGGTAAGGCCCTCTTATGTACTGGGAGGGAGGGCTATGAATATAGTCTATACTGAAGAAAGCCTTATTGATTATGTCAGAGATGCTGCAGTAGTATCCTATGATAGACCAATACTTATTGATAAATTTTTGGAGCGGGCAATTGAAGTTGATGTTGATGCTGTTTATGATGGGGATGAGCTGTTCATTGGCGGGATTATGGAACATATAGAAGAAGCAGGAATACATTCGGGTGACAGCGCCTGCGTGATACCGCCTTTTACCCTGAGCAAAAAAATAATAGGAGTTATTAAGGATTACACCTACCAGATGGCAAAAGAACTTGAGGTAGTTGGACTTATGAATATTCAATATGCCATAAAAGACTCTACTGTTTATGTGCTGGAAGCCAACCCCCGGGCTTCGCGTACGGTTCCTTTTGTAAGCAAATCCATCGGTGTCCCTCTGGCAAAGATAGCCGCTCTGGTAATGACCGGCAGGAAGTTAAAAAATATTGACTTCAAAAGAATTGATCCCACATCGCTTGGTTATTATAGCATTAAGGAAGCAGTGCTGCCATTTAACAGATTCCCCGGTGTGGATACTATATTGGGTCCGGAGATGAAATCTACAGGAGAGGTGATGGGTATAGACAGAAGTTTTGGAATTGCTTTTGCTAAAACACAGATATCTACCAATCAGGTATTTCCTACTTCAGGTTCGGTTTTTATAAGTGTAAATGATAAGGATAAGGACGCTATAATTGGTATAGCCAGAAAGCTGGCCCAGTTTGGTTTTAATATAATCTCCACCAAGGGAACCGGAGATACGCTGGAAGAAAAAGGGATAAAATGCCATAAAGTTTTAAAGATAAGAGAAGGAAGGCCCAATGTATTGGATATGATAAAGAATGGGGAAATTGACCTGATTATAAATACTCCCGAAGGCAGCATTGCCAGAAGTGACGGGTATTATCTGAGGACTGCAGCGGTCCTTCATAATGTGCCTTCCGTTACCACCATATCAGGAGCTTCAGCTCTGGTGCAGGGAATACAGGAGATGAAGTACAACTTTAAGGTCAAAGTTAAACCTATACAGGAATATTGATGAAATTATTAACCGGAGAAATACTTTCTAATGAAAAATATAATGACAGCCTTTACAAGATGGAGATTTTTTCGCCGTATATATGCAAGGACGCCCAGGCAGGTCAGTTTATCAATGTAAAATGCTCGCACGATGGGGTGCTGGATCCTCTGCTGAGACGGCCGTTTGGTATTTTTAATATTGAAAAAAAATTTAATGTTTTTTCCATGTTATACTGGGTAAAAGGCAGGGGCACCAAATTTATCTCCGGACTTAAGAGGGGAGATATGCTGGATTTTGTAGGTCCTCTGGGAAAGGGAATAGACCTAAGTAAGGGTGAAAATAATATACTTCTGATTGGAGGCGGTATTGGCATAGCCCCTCTGTATCTTATAGCAAAGCTTGCCAGCGGAATGAAAAAAAATGTATTCTTTGCGGCGGGATTTAAAGATAATAGTTACCTTAGATGGGAAAAAGATTTAATTGAACTTAAGATAAATTATGCTGTGCTTACCGAAGATGGTTCCTGGGGAGAAAAAGGCCTGGTATCAGATTATGTTTGGAATAATATAAAGTTATTTAAAAGTTTTGATATTTACTGCTGCGGGCCGAGAGATATGCTTAAAACCCTGCAGAATATTTATAAGGATAGAAATAATAAAGTAACCGCACTTCTTGAAGAAAGAATGGCCTGCGGAGTAGGAGTCTGCGAAGGATGTGCGGTAAAAATTAGAAAAGGCAAAAAAGGTTTTTCTTACAAGAAGGTTTGTAAGGATGGGCCTGCATTTAATCTGGGTGAGGTAATATTTGACTGAGCAAAACAGCTTATTCTCATATGAAACGAATACCGGGGGAAATGGATTCAGCCTGTCAGTAAGGCTTGGAAGAATAAAACTGGATAATCCGGTAATAGCGTGTTCTGGCACTTTCGCCTATGGATTGGAATACAGCCAGTTTTATAATACTGCCATACTTGGAGCGGTAACAACCAAAAGCTATTCACTGGCGCCCATAGAGGGAAATCCTCCGCCAAGGATTTGCGAGACTGCCTCCGGGATGTTAAACTCTATTGGCCTTCAAAATGATGGGATAGATATATTTATAAAGAAGCACCTGCACGAGGCTGAGAAATTAGGGATAAAAATTATTTTAAGTATATTCGGGCAGGATCCGGAAGAGTTCAAGAAAGTGGCATCCAGGACTGTGGATATTAAGGAAAGAATTATTGCGGTGGAGCTTAATCTCTCCTGTCCAAATGTTAAAAAGGGAGGAATGGCCTTTAGCGCTATGCCTGACGAAGTTGAAAAGATAGTAAGTTCAACGGTAAGTATTTTAAATATCCCGGTTATAGCCAAACTCAGTCCCAATCATCAGAATCTGGTTGAAGCAGCTATGGCGGCAAAAAAAGGAGGAGCGGAAGCATTATCAGTAATAAATACTGTAGTAGGTATGGCTGTAGATATAGAAACATTCATACCCAGATTAGGCAATGTCCTTGGAGGTCTTTCAGGTCCGGCAGTAAAGCCAATTGCTCTGGCAAAGGTTTATTCTCTGACCAGGGAAAAAATCCTCCCTGTTATTGGAATGGGCGGTATTTTTAGCTGGCAGGATGCTCTGGAATTTCTGGTGGTAGGTGCCAGTGCAGTAGGGATTGGTACTGCAAATTTTGTGCAGTATGATGTCGGAAAAAAGATAATAGAAGGTTTAAGGAACTATCTTAAGGAGAAAAAAATTTATGATATTAATGAAGTAATAGGAAGGCTTAGAACTTGAAAGGTAAAAAATTATCCTTAAAAGACAGATTAATTATAAGTCTGGATACAAATAATAAAAGTGATGTTGTAAGTATGTGCAGGAAAATTTCCAGCAAGGTATCAACTTTAAAATTAGGTCTGGAACTGATATATGGTGTTGGTCTGGAGGTAATTGATACAGTGAAGAGTTTTGGTTATAAGGTAATGCTTGACGCAAAGCTTCTTGATATACCCAATACAGTAAAGAGTGCTGCGGAAGCTATTGGAGGTCTTGGTGTCAGCGCAGTGACCATACATACGCTGGGTGGAAGGCAGATGCTCGAGCAGACACGGGAAATATTGGAAAAGCAGTCAGAATTAAGAGCTAAATTCAGACCGCTTCTATTTGGGGTTACCATTCTTACCAGCCTGGATGATAAGGATCTTAAGGCTTTAGGCTTTAAAGAGGATTTCCTGTATTCTGTTTTAAGTTTAGCAGGTATTGCCATAGATGCCGGGGTAGATGGAATAATATGCTCACCAAATGAAGTCGATGCAATAAGACAAAAATTCGGCACTGGTTTTTATATTGCCACTCCTGGAATCAGACTTCCAGAAGATGCAGCTGGAGACCAAAAAAGGATAAACACTCCCGAAGAGGCGATGTCCAGGGGAGCAGACTTTATAATTGTGGGCCGTTCGATAATTACCAGGAAAGATGTAGGTGGCACTATAGATTTATATCTGGAAAAGATAGAAAGGACACTGGGCCATGCTTAAAGTAATAAGTCAGGTTGAAGGATTGGATATATATAAAATATTGAAGGAAACAGGTTCCATAATGGAAGGTCATTTTAAATTAAGCTCAGGGTATCACAGTAAGTACTATCTTCAGTGCGCCAGACTGCTTCAGTATCCGGATATTACCTACAGGCTTGTCCGGAAAGCTTTAGATGTGGTCAGCGAAGATATTGATATAGAAAATATTAATGCTGTAGCATCGCCTGCTATAGGAGGAATCCTGTGGGGTTATATGATCGCCTACGCGGCAGGCTGCAGGATGATATTTACTGAAAGAAAAACTGAAAGTATGGAATTAAGACGTGGGTTCGAGATAGAATCTGACCAGGAAATTATTGTTGCAGAAGATGTTATTACCACCGGTGGATCGGTAAAGGAAGTAATAGAAATATGCAAGAAAAACGGTGCGCAGATAAAAGCAGTAACAAGCATAGTCGACCGTTCAGCCGGTCTGGAATTTGGTTGTCCATATTATTATTTAATTAAGCTTGAGATTGACAAATATCAGCCTTCCGAATGTAAACTTTGCAGGGGAAATATACCTCTCGTGTACCCCGGCAGTAAGAAGAAAAATGCAGACAACTGATGAAAAAATGTTGATATTAAGTATATATATTTGTATACTCTAATGTATCTAATTTTATTTTAATAAAGAGAGTTCTATGGCTTTAAAAAACTTAAGTGACAAAGACAGAAAAAAGGGTTTGGAGAAAGCCCGGCAGGTAAGAAAAAAGAGAGCTGAAATCAAGAATTTGCTAAAAAAAGGTAAGCTCGATATACGGTCACTTTTTAAAGATGGCAAGCTCTTTAAAAAATATGTAATAAACATGAAGGTTATAAATCTAGTAAGCGCACTCCCTGGAAATGGAAGTGTTAATGCCCTGAAAATCTTAAAGGATTTAAAAATAAGCCCTAATAAAAAAGTTGGTGGGCTGGGTAAGAATCAGAAAAACAGTTTTTACAAGTTTTTTAACATAGCTTAGGCTGACAAGTTTTCAATATTTTATGGCAGGTAGAGGAAAATTATTTATTGTCTCAGGACCCTCAGGTTCAGGAAAAAGTAGCCTGATTAATGATATAGTAAATGAATCGGACGATTTTATCAGATCCATCTCAGTTACCACCAGACCGAAAAGAAAAGATGAAATTAGCGGCAGACAGTATCATTTTATAAGCAAGGATGAATTTGAGGAGCTTATAGAAAAGGATATGCTTCTTGAATGGGCAGCTTATGCTGGTTATCTGTATGGCACTCCAAAAAAATTTGTAACAGAAAAATTAAGTAAAGGTAAAAATGTAATTCTGGTAATTGAGGTCCAGGGCGCCATGCAGGTTATAAAAAAAATGAAAGATACCTATTTAATCTTTATTGCTACTTCTTCATTTAAGGAGCTGGAAGAGAGAATCAAAAAAAGGAGAGCCGACAGTCTGGAAGAAATGAATAGAAGGTTGGAAACTGCAAAAAGTGAACTGAATTATAAGAAATATTATGATTGCATAATTGTAAATAATAATTATAATGAGGCTTTGCTTAATTTAAAGAAGGTTCTAGATTCTCAAAAAGGGAGGAAACTATATAAATGAAGGTGCAGTATGTTGATGAATACAAAGAAAGTACAGACAGCAAATATAAACTATGTATATTGGTGGCTAAAAGAGCCAGAGAACTGGGAGAGTATCTTTCTGCGCAAAAAAATATGGAAAGAATAAATGTGGTAAAACCACTGGTTGATGTAGAATCACATGATCCACTGGAAATTGCCTTTAATGAAATAAAAGAAGGAAAAATAACTTACAAGAAGAAAAAGGAATCTATATAATTTTGGTTTTGAATAAATCAATATTTTTAAAAAAAAAGATAGTTCTGGGAATTACTGCATCTATTGCAGCTTATAAGGCAGCTTCAATTTGCAGCAGGCTGGCTGGTATGGGTGCTGATGTAGTTCCTGTAATGACTCCTAATGCTCTAAATTTTATAACTCCCATTACTTTCAGTTCAATCTCCGGAAATAAAACTATTGTGGAGCAGTTTGCAGACGAGAAGAAAATTTACCATATCTCACTTTCCCATAGTGCGGATATTTTTTTGATTGCACCTGCTTCAGCTGATACCATTTCAAAATTATCTTATGGAATTTGTGATAATTTCCTTACCACTTCAGCGGTTTCTGCTACCTGCCCTGTGCTTATTGCACCGGCTATGAATGAAAGTATGTATCTTGACCCAATAATTCAGAAAAATATTCTGCGGCTGCGAAAGTCAGGAAAATATTTTTTAGTAGGACCAAAGAGCGGCAATCTGGCCTGTGGTGAGGAAGGTCTGGGAAGGCTGGAAGATGAAGATATCATAATTGAAAGACTGGGAGAGCTTCTTAATTATAGTTCTGATCTTAAAGGAAAAAAAGTTGTAATTAC
>VGAU01000047.1 GCA_016870675.1 Actinomycetota bacterium
ATTATTAATGGATCGTGAATCACGAGCGGCAAGTCCCTGAGGGGACTTGTTTCATTTATAGGATATTTTTAATCTATATCCTAAATAATCAGATACGGAGAATTACCTATAAATTTTATTTCCTAATACTTTGTTAGGAGGAAGCTATAAGAAAATAAAAAGTCTCACCCTGGTACGCATTGTTAAGAGGCGCGGTGAGATCTTTTGCTCATATATTATTAAAATATTTAATCTTTATCAAATATTAAATATTATTTATGAGTCATTTAGAAATAAACTCAACTACAATTCACACAAACTATAGTATTCACACCATCTTAGAGTTTTAATTAATAAATAGTATAATGTTTTATAATTATGAATAGTAAAAAACACTGGGGAAAAACAATAGAAAATATAAAAAAGTTATTTAAGAATTATAGCATTAATGATGTTGCTACATCTTTATTTGCTTCAAGCTTGTGGCTTCCAAATAATGGAAGCACAGTAAAACATCTATTACATGCTGCAATATTTACATCTATGAAATCAGAGGAATTTATTAAAACAGATCAAATAAACAGTTATTCTATATTTAAATGTTTAATTCAGGATCTTTATAAGTTAACTCCAGATTTCCCATTTTTAGAAGATTATGTCTCTATTTTTGATTGGGGCTCGATTAAATTTCATAATGAAGGTATCAATTATAAGATATTTTATGAAACTGAGATTAGTCATATATATGATTTTTTATCAGCTTTTAAAATATTATTTGTTTCGTTTGATAATGAATATGAGGAATTATCTGAAAGATCACCTAAAATAGAATTAAAGCAATGTTTAGAGATACAGGATAAAATCATAAATGATATAGATTCACAACCTTCAGAGGATAAATTATCTAAAATAATGCCTGGGAATATTGAAATTCCTCTAAAGAGATTTTGGTTGCAAGTTAAAAACATATACAATAAATATTGCAAAGAGGGTTTCGCAAATTTTCTAAGGTTAAATGATTATTCTTTAGAATTAGGGTCAATAAAACAAGATGTACTTAGTAAAGACAATTTTTATAATAAAATATTTGATGAATCTTTCTTAAGTGCTTTTTTTATTCAAAATGGGAATAAGTACTACCCAATATTGCCTAGGAGATTTTCTAGCGTTTTAATAAATAAATGGTATGAAATTTTTTCTAAACATGGGGAAGAAATAAGGAAAAATAATCATCCCTACGATTTAGAATTATCTTTTCAAGTTGCAAAATTTCTAAAAGTCCGTTTTGGTAAAAAAGATTTTTTTCCAATAGTAAGCGCTTTAAATGATAATAATGAATTGCATGATTTGGTATTTTCAGGATTTCTACAGTCTGAAGATAAAATAGTTTTCTTTTACATAATAAAACCTTATAACAGAAAAGAACAAATCGAAGAAGAATTAAATCTTATAATGCCAAAGTTGAATGAAGCTTTAAAATTGATAAGTAGAGAACCAACAACAATAGCATGGTTATTAGGGAAACAAAATATAGTCTACAAGCCTGTTTCTGAAAATGGAAAATTAAAACCTTTTATCTTTGTTGTGTTACCACAAGCAACTATGGAAATGATACCTCTAACAATTAATAAGGATTTTCCAGGGAGAATTATTTTTCTAGAACAATTTTTAGGAATAGCGGATGAGATAGATAGTTCTAAAGAAATTTCTGAATTCATTGATTATTTAGAAACAGTAGAAGATAAAATTGATTTTCCATTAACTACATTCATAGATAAATACGGTTCTTTTAAAGATTCCAAAGGAGTGTTAATTCCTGGAGCAAATGAGCCCGACTTTATTTTAGTTGATTCACAGTGGGGTACTAATACTAGGTATAAAACATTGAGTGAATTTTGGAAAATGTATCCTGAAATTAGTTATATCTATCATCCGAGAAGTTGGAAAATAAAGAGAGAAACACCTACAAGAATCAGATTAGAAGCAAAAAGTTATTTTGGGTGTGCATTGTATTTTAAAATTAAAGATACAAATATATTCATTACTTCTCCTTTTGATAATCAGGAATATGAAGAAGGGTCGATATCAAACCTATTAATGGAATGTTTAGAAGATTATATGTCAAGATTAATAGATATAATTTCAAAACATAGTTTCTTTAAGTATTTTAATAGACTTGATATCATTATATTTCCAGATACCTTAATTTCTAAGGAAAAATTCACACATATTAGGAACCTAAATCCTATGAATAGGAATTGGATTAGTGATGCCGGTTATCCAGAACCTTCTCATCCTGGTATTCGATTAGTTTTTAACCTAGAAAAAATGTTAAAAGAGTCTAAAGACTCATTAAATAACGATGTTGAAGTCGATTTATTAATAGAAATAATGAGTAGATTAAATGATTTTTATACGGATATTAGTTCAGAAGATATTATTAAAATTTTAGAAAAACAAAAAGGGAAAAGACCAAGATTCAAAGTAATAAGAAGTAATAAAGAAGTAGCTTTTCCAAATTTTATTTCTGAAGAAATACCAACTTTGCATGATCATAAAATATCACGAAAAATTCAAGCACAAATTGCATATAAAATAGGTATTAAAACTGGGACATATAAATTAGATATTGCTAAGAAAAAACTTAATGAACTCCGAATAGAAATGGTGAATACAATAAATAAAGAAATATCTCAATATAGCTATGATAAAAATCTAACTTATTTAATAACTAGAATTGATGCATTGACTAATAATTATTTTGAAAAAGAACTAGTAATTAAAGAATCAATAAAACATGAAGTTGATTATATTAGAGAGGTAAATTACGCAGAGGCTCATAGTGAATTTATTACTCAACATAGAAACTATAGATATTTATTAGAAAAATTTGTACAAATAAAACCAAGTGGAAATAAATTATTAGATAGCAAGTCTTTTAGGTATTTTATAGCATTCGTAGATAAAATTAATGAAATATATAGTGCTAGCGATAGTTTAAATTATGGATTATTTGCTGTTGGTCTGTCAATAGATAGAAATTTTGTTATGCAAGTAAAGTTTGAAATAAACCTTGAAGAAATGCAAAAAAAGTATGGGGAAGAACAATCAAGAATTGATTTAGGATTAATTGGAAATCAAGAAGATAGAGTTGAACCCAGCAGCCCAATAGAAAATTACTTGGAAGATTTAGATTTAGCTTTTAAAAAAGACTTTGGATTTAGAATTAAGAATATGGTAAATCTACTCCAAGTAATGTCTAATTGGTCAGGATACAATAAAAATGTAAATGAAGCTCCTTATTACTCTGCTAACAGAAAAGAAATTGAAGAGATAGCAATTAAGTCTATTAATGGTTATGAAGCGTCTGAAACAGAAAAGATATTATATTTCTTAACACTTAAAAATAAACAAATGTTAAAAATCATAGGTACTAATAAGGATGCAAACGATCTACCAGTTTGGGAATATCGAAAAAGACCATATAGATATACTATAAAGCCTTTAATTTTTTTAGCAAATAATTATTATTGGGGACCTTATTCAGTAGATAGAACAGGAAGAGTCTGGATGAATGTTTTTAATAACGGGTCTTTACCTGCAGATTTTTTAGCACCAAATACAAATAAAGTATTAAAAAATTACAAAGATTCAATAGACAAAAACCTTGAAGTAAAAGCACTAGAGATAATTAAAAGACATACCAGTTGGGCAGACAAAATTAATTATACCAGATGTACACACCCACGAGATTTAGGCGACTATGATGTGCTAGCATATATTCCGGATATAAATGTTTTACTAAATATTGAATGTAAAAATATACAAGGGGCTTATTGCTTGAAAGATGCAAAAAGAATAAGAGAAAAAATATTTAGATTAGAATATGAAAATGGTAAAAAAGTTAATAATCCAGGTAATTTGTTAAAGGTTGAAAATCGTGAAGATTATTTAAAAAATAATATTCTTATTTTTAAAGAAAAATTGAAATGGCCTATAAAAGAAGATGCAAAAACAATTTCTATTTATGTTACTAGAATGGATTACTGGTGGACTAAATTTCCACCACGTAATACAACAGTGAAATTTTTAAGAATAGACATTTTAAATAATTTTATAGAAGAATTAAAGAAAATACCTTGATAATATACTATAAAAATTAATTCTAAATTTAGCAATCTGGACAGTCAACCTTTTTAGCAAGTAAGGCAAGTCAACTTTTCTTAATATAATAAGTAATCTTCTAGATTCTACTATTTTATAATAAAATAGTATGGTTTCTACTAACCATTTGCTAAAAAATTATTAAGGAATTAAGATTGTAAGAAAAGATTTTAGACCAAACTATGCAAGATATCTTTAAAAATTATATTCAATCAATTTCCTCAAAATTCTCGCATGAGGAAACCACTGAAATGGGGTATCGTGCCGATTTTGAAGTTTTGCTCAAAGGAATTTTTGATTTCATAAATGTTAGGCGCATAGACCATGATGCAAAGGCTGAACAGGGAAACAAGCCGGATTTTGTAGTGTTTCAACATGTTATTCCAATTTTATACATTGAGACAAAAGATATAGGCATTTCCTTAGACAAAGTTGAAAAATCTGAGCAGATGAGGCGGTATTACGGATATACAAATTTAGTTTTAACAGATTATCTGGAATTCCGTTTTTATAGAAATGGGCTTTACTATGTAGAGCCAATAAAAATAGCTGAATATAATTTAAAAACCAGAAAAATTACACCAATACCGGATAACTATGAATACCTGGCAAGAACATTAACTGATTTTACACAATCCCAGAAAGAGCCAATAAAATCAGGCGAGCACCTTGCAAAAATAATGGGAGGTAAGGCGCAAAGAATTAGGGATAATATTAAACAATTCCTTGCTGAAGAATCAAATAAAAATGAAGAGCTACTCAAGATATATAAAACTATTAAAAAACTATTAGTTCATGATTTAACTACAAATACTTTTGCAGATATGTATGCTCAAACTTTAGTTTATGGGTTATTTGCCGCTCGTTACCATGATGAAGACCCTGAAAGTTTTACCCGCCAGGAAGCAAGGGATCTTATCCCAAAATCCAATCCACTTCTCAGGCATTTCTTTGACCATATTGTTGGGCCTAATTTTGATAAAAGGCTTGAGTATATTGTAAATGAACTGTGTGAAGTATTTTCTCATGCTGATGTAAATGAGCTTATGAGAGAATATTATAATAATAATTTAACAGACGAAAAACAAAAAGGACTGGACCCGGTAATTCATTTTTATGAAGACTTCTTAAAGGAATATGACCCTATATTACGTAAAAAAATGGGTGCATATTATACCCCTGTACCAGTTGTGCAATTTATAGTGAGATCTGTTGATTATTTACTAAAAAAAGAATTCGGTCTTGATGCAGGTTTAGCTGATACCTCAAAGATAGAAACTGGTATTCACAGGGTACAGATTCTTGATCCGGCTGTTGGTACAGGGACATTTATTAGCGCTGTAATTAACTTAATTTATTCAAGCCTCTTAAAAAGTGGGCAAAAAGGTCGTTGGCCAACGTATGTTCATAATGATTTGCTTCCTCGGATCCATGGTTTTGAGCTTATGATGGCGCCATATACAATCGCACATCTAAAATTAGCTATGGCATTTGGACAAACTGGCTTTAAATATTTTAACCGTCGCCTTGGTATTTACCTGACAAATTCTTTAGAAAAAGCCATAGGGCAGGGAGAATTATTTACAGCTTTTGGTCTTGCTGAAAGCATTGCAAAAGAATCCAAGGAAGCAGCGGTAATAAAAAATGAAACACCTATTATGGTTGTTATTGGTAATCCACCGTATTCAGCTGCCTCTTCAAACGAGACAGAATATGCCAATGGCTTAGTTGCAAAGTATAAGGTAGAACCAGGTGGCAAACAAAAGCTTCAAGAGCGCAAACACTGGTTAAATGATGATTATGTAAAATTTATTGCATTTGCAGAAGATATGATTTCAAAGAATGATGAAGGTATTATTGGTTTTATAACAAACCACGGATATCTCGATAACCCGACATTTCGTGGTATGCGCTGGAATCTCATGGATACATTTGATTCTATATATGTTATTGATCTCCACGGTAATGCAAAGAAAAAAGAAATATCACCTAATGGAAGCAAGGATGAAAATGTGTTTGTAATACAACAAGGTGTTTCAATAATGCTTGCCGTAAAAACTAGAAAGAAAAAGAAAGGAGATTTAGCAAAAGTATATCGTTTTGATATGTGGGGTAAGCGTTATAATAAATTTGACCAGCTTAATAATCATTCGTTTGAAGATATAAAATGGACACCTCTTGAACATCGTTTTCCGAATTTATTTTTTACGCAAAGTGGATCAATTAGACTTGAGGAAGAATATCAGAAGGGGTTTAGTGTAAATAAATTATTTTCAGAAAATGTCTCAGGAATCGTAACTATGGGAGATGGCTTTGCTATTTCCGACTCTAAAGGAGAGTTAGAAAATCGTTTAGAAAAATTGCAAAATGAGAGACCAACAGAAATGGAACTTAATAATCGTTATAATTTAGGAAAAAATTATGCTAAATGGTTGCTGGGCAACCTAGAAAACATTGTAGTAGATGATAATGCATTTACACAGATTGACTACAGACCATTTGATACAAAATGGACATATTTTGATAACAAGGTTCTTTGGCGATGGAGAGAAAAAATAATGAGACATATGCTTAATGGTAAAAATATTTCTTTGATTGCTAGTAGGATTAACCGTCAACAAAGTTTGGGATATTTCTTTATTGCAAAACACATTTCAGATTTTCATATTTTAGATACTGCCGGTGATTCAACTTTTCAATTTCCACTCTATCTATATGCTGATGATGGCTCTAGAGTTACAAATATGAAAAGAGAAATCGTAGAAAGAATAGAAAAAAATATTAGAGAAGTCTCTCCTGAAAATGTTTTAGATTATATCTATGCAGTTCTTTATTCACCAGGTTATCGTGAAAAATTTAAAGAATTTTTAAAAATTGACTTTCCGCGTGTTCCTTATCCTAGAGAAAAAAGGAGTTTTAACAAGCTTGTCAAACTTGGAACTGAATTACGCTCACTTCATCTACTGGAATCACCAAAATTAAATCAATTCATAACAACCTATCTAATTGTTGGTACAGATACAGTTGAGAAACTGGCTTATAAAAAGGAAAAAGTATTTATTAATTCTGAGCAATATTTCGGCAATGTACCAGAAATAGCCTGGAATTTCTATATTGGAGGCTATCAACCTGCACAGAAATGGTTAAAAGATCGCAAAGGTCGTACTCTTACAAATAACAATATCGAACACTATCAAAAAATAATAGTGGCTCTTGTTGAGACTAATAGAATAATGAATGAGATAGATCAATATTTATTTTAACTTAAAGAGTTTTTTAATTAATCCTTTTAAAATTAATTTGAAATTTCATCTTTTAGGTTAAGCTAGTATTTTTTAGTGAGAGCACAATTTGCAGTATTTAAGAATAATGGTTTCTCTGAGACTTAAAATTTCAAACTGATTTTTTTAAAATTCAAATAACTTTAAGATGCCTTTAAATTATATAATTATCAATTGATAATATTTATTGTAATTTATAACAATTGATAATATAATAATAAACAAATAATATTTATTATAAAAGAGGTTTATTGTTGGGTGATGATGAATATATAGAAGAAATTGAAAACCTAAAATTCTTCTTAAAAAAGCTTCAGCATCTTTTAAATGATAGTAACTGTCAGATTGATATTCAGAAATTAAGAAGGGGAGAAGATCTTTTAGATCCCAATAATACAAATAATACAATGTTTGATCTAGATTATGGTAGCGAGGACATAAGGGAAGAATTGTTAACATTAAAAGTTGGAGATTATATTAAAACTGTTAAAGATAGAAGATACCCAGACACATCAAATTATTGGATTTTCTCAAAAAATATTAAGGGTAGGGATGTCTATATTAAATTCAAAATACGCAGTGTAAATAAAATCCATTTGATGTCATTTCATTACGCGATTAGACAAATTGAAGAAAAACCATACAAATATTAAGAATCTTTAAGAGAGAGGGGAGCAAAAATGAATTTAGTTAAGGAAATTAGTTATTGCTGTCCTATATGTGAAAAAGAGCATAAAGTAAAAGTATCTGAAGAAAAAACCAAGGCTCTAATAAAAAATAAATCTATAGAGTATAAAGAAATTTATTATCTATGTTCGGAGACCAATGAAGAATTTTATCCTGAGAAAATTATGGATGAAAACTTAACTAGGGCAAGAGATGCTTATAGAAGATTAAATGGTCTCTTAACTTCAGTTGAGATTAAAGAAATTAGAGATTATTATGGCTTAAATCAAAGGGAGCTTTCTAATATATTTGGTTGGGGGGATATAACAGTTCAGAGATATGAAAGTAAAAAAATACAAAAAGAAACTTATGATGAAGTCCTAAGGAGAGCAAAAGAAGATCCGTTGTTCGTCTATAATGAATTAAAAAAACATAAAGATAAATTTACTAATGATAAATTCAAAGAATTAGAATTTTTTTTAAAAAATGAAATTAAGAAAAAACAAACAATACTTTGTAATATAGAAGCTCTAAAAGCTTTATACATAGATTATGATGAACCTAGTGAATTTAATGGCAATAAACAGCTAAGTTTTAGTAATATTGACCAAATGTTAAGGTTCTTCTCTCAAAGCAATAACAACCTTTATAAAGTAAAATTAATGAAGCTACTATGGTATTCGGATGTACTTCACTTTAAAGAAAATAATAAATCTATATCAGGATTAGTATACACCCACATGCCACTTGGTGCCTTGCCGCTGGGGTATGATATACTATTTCAAGCTTTTAGTAATGTTGTATCTATTCAAGTGGAAAGTCTTAATTACTCTGATGATGAAGATATAATTGGTTATAGAATAATTAATTTAGAAAAAGTTGATCTAAATAAATTAAAGCCTTCTGAAATTGCCATTATGAATAAGGTAGATACATTTTTTAAGGAAATGGGAAGTAAAAAAATTAGTGACTATATGCATGAGGAAACCGCTTATAAAAATACTAATCTAGGTGATTTGATTTCCTTTAAACTTGCTGCAAGGTTAAAAGATTTAAAATAATTTTAGTTTTACAAAAACTTTTGAGGAGATTTACAGTACTAATTAATCTAATTTATTAGTATTCTTCAATTATACATTCTGATATATCTTGAAATATGAAAAGCTGCCAGATGCATGTCGCTTTTATATATTCTTTTTGGTTCTTTATTAATAAGATATGGTAACATTTTTGGATTTGATATCCATATTCGCTTTTTTAAGTTTTCAGGCATTTGTTTAACAAACCAGTCCGGAAATACAATTACAGGCATAACGGGATAATTTTTTCCAGTGCTCTCTTTTAATATTGATCTCAACCACTTTGATTGTGACTCTGCCTGCATAATTATTTTATTGCCTAAATTAATATTGCCTGCGATTATATTATCATCTTTAAATGTAATCTCATCTTTTGGATTTTTGCTCCGTGTTTTTGTTTCGACAGTAAATATACCTTGTGGAGTAAGAATGACATGATCAATATTAAAATTTTTAGCTACTATATCATGGAACACAACAAAACCCTGTTCCCGCAAATTATCAAATATTTCCCCAACTATCCTCTCGCCATCTCTTCCTAATTTAAAGGATTTTATTCTTTTTACGATAATAATTAATCTGCATACGCAATAAATAATACCTATTAAAGATAATAATGGAATTATTATTGTTATCGGGTTTATTTGGGGTGGAAAAGTCTGGTTTAACCATTTAACAATTATTGATGGAAAAGCTAAATATAGTATTTCAAATAATAAAAAAAGAAATAATATTATCAGTATAAGAAATATCGCCAAACCATCAAACGCAAGATCGTGAATTGATTCATCTAATGATTGACCTGCTGTATGTAAGGGTGAGTCTTTTAAAGGAAATTTTTTATTCTTTTTCATTTTTTACCTCACTAACTCTTGATATAGCATTTATTACTATTATACTGATGATGGCAAGTAATTCCTCGTGTGTGGGCTTCCGGATGGTTGCTCGAAAAACGTACGGAGTTTTGCTTTTTAGAAAATAGGGCTTTTCTTTCACTATAACACCGCCATT
>VGAU01000048.1 GCA_016870675.1 Actinomycetota bacterium
TGTAAAAATTGTGGATATTTGAGTTATGCTGAAATAGATCAGACATTAAAATTAAAGCCATCAGCTATTTTCAATGCATTAAAATATTTTTAATTCCAATTTAGAGGAGCAATTCTCCAAGGAAACTGCACTCTATTGTTTTTAGGATTTTTAGATGATTAATATTAAATTTTTAGTTTTTTATACTAAATAAATCGAGATTATATTTTTTCAGAAAATAAGTTTTTAAAAAATATTAATTTATTATCTTATCGCAATTAAAAAACGGGAAACTGTAAATTTAAAATTAAGGAGCTATCCAAAAAGATAGCCCCTTTCCTTTTTATCAGAATATGTCAGGAAAAAATTGAAAGTGGAATGATTTGGAGTTCGAGATTTTTTATTTTTAAATTGCCTGTTTATAAAATATAATATATAAAAGAGTTACGGGTAGATTAATAGATTTTAAACATTATTATAGTATTCAGGAATATAAGAAGGGGGTTCAGAATGGCTGAGAACAAGAAGGATAAAAGCCCAATAGAAAGCTTTGGTGATATGGTAAAAGAATTTGGGGAAGCAATCAGTAAAATTTTCAGCGATCCCGAACTGAAGAAAAAAGCAAAGGAATTTGCAAAAAGCGCTGAAGAATCTGCAAAGGCTTTTGGGAAAAGGTTTAAGGATGAAGGAGTAAAAGACAAATTTAAGGATTTTGGAAAAGCTGCCCGGAATTTTGGGGAGAGTGTATCTGATTATTTTAAAGATGATAAAGAAAAAGAAGAGGATATTAACCAAAAAGAATTTGAATGGGAAAAAAAATTAGATGAAAAAATGAAAAATTTCGGAGAAAAAACAGAAAAAGCAGGAAAGGAATTTGGCAGGAAGATAGAAGAAGTCGGGGATAAAGTAGATCATTACTTTAAGGGTACAAGAGGCGGGCGGATAACCGGCTACAGCTTTGCTATTATGTGGAGTGTTATATTCTTTGTATTTTTTAATTTTTACCAGTCATATATAGCTTACTATCATTATGACGGTATCTGGCATAGATACCCCCTCCTGACGAAAAGCTTCAGTCAATGGCTGCCTATTGTATCGGTAGCGCTGGTTGCATCTATGATTGGGAGTATCTTATTGATTATCTATGATGGTTATTTCTTCCGTCAAATTATCCGTATTGTTCTTAATTTGTTTGGACTGACAGCTATTATTTCGCTGCTCACTGTATTCCCGTTTGATTTTACAGTATTCCCGAGAGATTTAACCGGTATTCTCAATCCAGTTGTCATTACAGTTCTAATATTAATTATTATTGGAATAGGAATAGAGACCATGGTGAGATTAATAAAATTAATTGTTAATGCAGCAGGGAGCCCTTAGAAGCAGAAGCTTTAAAGAAATAAAGCGGGAAGTTCTATATAAAGATTGAAAAAAGAATAAATCCAGTAAGTGGATTACTTATTCTGCCATAAAAACTCTATACAAGAGCAGATATTTAGAAAAAAAATAATGAATAATAAGACCAGGGTCAGTGTCGTAAAATGTAAAAGCTACAATAAAAAAAATTTAAAGGAAGCTATTAACAGATGCGTCGGTCTTATAGGCGGTTTTAAAGAATTTTTAAATCTCCACAGTAAAATCGTAATAAAACCAAACTTACTTTTACCAGCTTCACCGGAGAGGGCAATAACCACCCACCCTTTATTTATAGAAGCTGTAATTGAAAATATTATTGATATTACAGGCAGTAGCAAAAATATTATAATTGCTGACAGTTTTGGTCCTGCAGTTCCATATAACAGGACTGGCATGGAAAAGGTTTACAGCACCACAGGTATTTTAAATGTTGCGAAAAGAACAGGATGTAGATTGAATTATTCTACTGAATATGAATATTTATCCAATAAAGAAGGTCGGATTTTAAAGAGAATAGAAGTTATAAAACCAATAATTAAGGCTGATGTAATAATCAATCTTCCTAAATTTAAAACCCATAATTTGACGGTTATAACCGGGGCAATAAAGAATATGTTCGGCATCATTCCCGGATTTACTAAAGTAGGGTACCATCTGAGATTTGATGGCTTTGAAAAATTTTCAGAGATGCTTCTGGATATAGTATTTTCTGTTAAACCTGCTTTAAATATTATGGATGGAATTTTAGGAATAGAAGGAGAGGGGCCGGGCAGGAGTGGAACTCCCAGGGAGGTGGGTCTGGTTTTAGCCAGTGACGATCCTATTTCAATGGATATTGTTATGAGCAAGATAATGAACATTGACCAGAGGTTAAATCCTTTTTTAGAAGTTTTAAAAAAATGGAAGATTAAGTCCTATACAGATAATAATGTTGAAATATTGGGAGAGAGGCTATCTGACATTATAATTTATGATTTTAAGCATCCCAAAAATATTGGCCAAAAAAGGATTATTGAAAGCAATTTTTTAAATACTTATATTCTGCCATTTATAAGAAGCTCGTTAAATCCATATATGTATATTGACTATAATAAATGTAGTTTATGTATGACCTGCCAGAATATCTGTCCGCAGAACTCGATCTCATCAAGTAATAACAAAATCAAGTTTAATCACAGGACCTGTATCAGATGCTTTTGCTGCAGCGAAATGTGTCTGGAGGGAGCTATTGGCATTAAATATTCGTTTCTGGGGAATCTGATTTTTAAAAGGCTAGGGATGGCAGGTAAATTGAGCAAAAAAAGAAAAGCACAAGATGCCCGGTAAAAGTGTTTAATTTATAAATATTATTAGAAAAATATTTTTATTAAAAATATATTAAAAATAATTTTTATAATATGTATAATAGACATAGTATTTAAGAAAGTTTTTGTTTTAGACCACAGGAGGATTTTATGTGTAATAGCGGATCATCAGGAACCATAAAGGGTGTTTTTATAGGATTTACCCTGGGATTTGTAGTAGGGGCAGTTACAGCACTATTTTTGACTACTAAAACTGGTGAAGAGTTAAGGGCAGATATAAAAAGAATAGCAAAAGATATAGGAAGTAAAGTTGAAGAGAAAGCTAGCAAGATTAAGAACATAACCAGGGAAAAATATAATGAGATCGTAAATAGTGTTGTTTTAAGCTACAAAAAGATAAAAGACCTTACCGAAAAAGAAATAGAATTCATAAAAAAAGTAATAGCTGAACAAAAAGACGTAACAAAATAATTAAAATTTTCTGTGTTTAGATATTTATGTTTAAGACCTTTATCCTGTAATGAATTTATAGCCTTTATCACTACCGGTATAAGTGAAGGTTGTCTGAGCTTTGTTTTAAATTATCTCTTTTAAAAATCTTTTTTAGTTTTATATATTATTATTATTATTATTATTATTATTATTATATTAACCTATTATTAGTATTGTAGTTGTATAATATATTATAATTTTATTATTGAAGATCATGTTTTGAATGTTAAAAAATGCCTGATTAGACAGCTGTAATTGACTATAACAAATCAGTATTTTTTGAAAGGATAATAAAATGGTAAGAGTTAAGGAAACATATCCAGTTCTGGGAATGACTTGTGCATCATGTGTGAGAAAAATAGAAACAGTACTTAACAAAACTAAAGGAGTAACTGAAGCGACTGTTAATTTTGCTACAGAAAAGGTAACCATTGAATATGACAATGATAAGCTGAACCTGGATGAAATAAAGAAAATAATAAAAAGTATAGGTTACGAGCTTATTACTTAAATTAGTCCATCTTAGAACAGATAAGAAGGGGGTTATGGACCGGAAAAGCAAACTTACTTTAGAAGAGAGAAAAGAGCTTATAGAAAAAGAGATTCAGAAAAAGCTTCTTCAGAAGTTAGTTGTAGGAGCTTTTCTCGCTATAATAATAATGCTGTCTTCTATGAACCTAATTCCCGGGCTTTCTTTACTTTCAATTAAAATCAGATATATCATTATTTTTATTTTAGCCTGTCCTGTTCAGATATGGGTGGGTTCTCAATTCTATAACGGACTGGTTGTGGTTTTCAAATATAGAACTGCAGATATGAATACCCTGGTTGCCGTAGGAACCTTATCTGCTTTTATTTACAGTACTTTTGTAACATTTTTTCCTGATTTTTTTATAAAATTTGGAATTGAGCCCCATATATACTTTGATACGGCAGCAGTGATTATTGTTTTGATACTTCTTGGAAGGTTTTTCGAAGCAAAGTCAAAAAGCAGGGCTTCA
Source organism: Actinomycetota bacterium (assembly GCA_016870675.1). Classification (GTDB taxonomy): domain Bacteria; phylum Actinomycetota; class Humimicrobiia; order Humimicrobiales; family Humimicrobiaceae; genus Hydromicrobium. The sequence goes on from VGAU01000048.1 coordinate 4,193, forward strand.
AGCGCAATTAAAAAGCTTTTAAAACTAAGAGCATTAAAAGCAATAGTAATCAGAGATGGAAAAGAAGAAGAGATTGATGTAGATGATGTAGCAGTAGGAGATATTATATTAGTTAAGCCCGGGGAAAAGATACCAGTAGATGGAGCTATAATAGAAGGAGATTCAGCTGTAAATGAATCTATGGCTACAGGGGAGTCAATACCAGTTGATAAAAAATCCGGGGATGAAGTAATTGGGTCCACCATAAATTTAACCGGTTTTTTAAAATTTAGAGCAACCAGAGTTGGGAAGGATACATTTCTCAGTCAGATAATAAGATTGGTAGAGGAAGCACAGGCTTCAAAAGCTCCCATACAGAGACTGGCAGACAGGGTTGCAAGTTATTTTGTGCCTGTGGTTATCTTAATAGCTTTAGTCACTTTTACTGTGTGGCTTATATGGGGACCAAAACCTTCCATAACTTTTGCTCTGGTCAATTTTGTTTCAGTACTTATTATTGCCTGTCCCTGTGCTCTGGGACTTGCCACGCCTACAGCAATAATTGTTGGCACAGGCAGGGGTGCAGAAAATGGAATTTTAATAAAAGATGCCCCAAGTCTTGAACTTGCTCACAGATTGAATATCATTGTATTTGATAAAACTGGTACATTAACCAGGGGTGAACCGGAAGTAAGTGAGATAATTGTTAAAAAGGGCAGTTTAATAAACACATCTGAACAGTTGCTATATATAGCGGCAAGTTCAGAACTGTATTCTGAACACCCTCTTGGTAAGGCAATAGTAAAAAAAGCCAGGGATTCTGGTTTGAAATTAAAAGAGCCGCAAGAATTCATATCCATAGCCGGTAAGGGTATAAGAGCGAAAGTGGATGACAGAGAGATTCTTAAAGGAAACTTAAAATTGATGATGGAAAATAAGGTTCCGTTGGGCAATCTGGAGAAAGAAGAACAAAAGCTTTCAGAAATGGGACTTACCCCTGTATTTGTCTCAGTTGATAATAAACCTGCAGGTATTATAGCTTTTGCTGATGCTCTAAAAAACAATGCTAAGGATGTTGTTTTGAGATTAAAAAAATTAGGACTGGAAGTGGCAATGCTTACCGGTGATAGTAGAAACACGGCTCTGGCTATTGGCAGAAGAGCAGGGATTGATAAAGTCATTTCGGAAGTATTACCCGGAAAAAAATCAGAGGAAATTAAAAAACTTCAGAAAGAGAAAAAAATTGTGGCTATGGTCGGAGATGGTATAAATGATGCACCTGCATTGGCGCAGTCAGATATAGGTATTGCCATTGGAACTGGAACCGATGTTGCTATGGAATCGAGTCAGATTACATTAATTAAGGGAGACTTATATGGAGTTCTCAAGGCAATAATACTTTCAAGAAATACTGTAAGAATTATAAGGCAGAATCTATTCTGGGCATTTTTTTATAATATAATATTGATCCCGGTTGCTGCAGGAGTACTTTATCCGTTTTTTGGAATACTTGTAAGTCCGATATTTGCTGCAGCAGCTATGACTTTTAGCAGTATTTCTGTGGTCAGCAATTCATTAAGACTCAGAAGATTATCATTAAAATAGAAAATTGGGATCTATTACAAATAAAGGGGAAAAAATTGTAATAATTGGATCTATTTCTGCGGGCACTTCTACAGCAGCTAAAATTAGAAGAAAAAGTGAGAATGCAGAAATCGTTATATATCTGACATTAGAAATTTCTTAGTCTGTATGTGGGAACCTTCACAAATTGTAAAACTACAAGTCCACCTATAAGGAAAAACAAAGTGCTTAGAAGAGCTATTCTCTGGCTTTTGGTAATAAAGGATATTACACCAAATGCAGTAGGGCCTATAATCGCGGATACCTTGCCGCTTATGGAATAAAAGCCGAAAAATTCAGCCTCACTATCCCTGGGTATGAGAAAGGTCATAAGACTTCTACTTGCTATCAGAGTTGATCCCGTAGAGATAGCAGCTAATATCCAGCATATATAAAAAACTGCTCTTATATTAATAAAAGCGGTTATCAGAAGTATTATTATAATCCACATAATTAAAGTTATAGTAATGGTTACTTTTGGACCTATCTTATCGGTTAGCCAGCCAAAGAAAAAAGAGCTTATAATAGTGGGTATATGTCCTAATATAAAAAGCATGGTTATTTCGAGCAACCCAAAATTTAGGGTATTTTTAGCGTATATGGCTGCATAAAGAGCCAGAACAGAGAAAGCATTACTGAAAAGAAAATATGAAATTAAGAATTTTGTAAGATTCATATGCTTTTTTATATTCTTTAAAGTATTTGCCAGTTTTTTAAATCCATACGAAATATAAGAGGTGCTGATTTTTACGGTTTTAATAGCCGGTGAATCCTTAAGTAGTATAAAAGATGGTAATGAAAATATTAAAAAGAAGATACAGGTGATAAGAAAGGTAATTCTAATATTTAATAAATTTGACGGTTCCAGCCCTCCCTTTACAAAAGGATAGATTAAAATTAAAATTAAAAGACCTCCCAGATAGCCTATTGAAAAGCCGAAACCGGATATAATCCCGGTATTTTTTTTTGACGATAGCTGGGGTAAAAATGAATTATAAAACTCCATTGAAGTCTGGTAAAAAACATTGGAAATAATAAATAAAATTACAGCCTGGGCAACCATTCCTTTTTTTAAGAAGAATAGAAGAAAGCTGAAAAAAATACAGGCCAGAGTAAGAAAAGTCAAAAATTTATTCTTGGATCTTGAGGTATCTGCAATTGCGCCAAATATAGGTGCCAGGAAGGATACGATTATCATAGAAACACCGCTGGCAATTCCCCACATCAAGTCTCCAAAATTTTGGGAATAAATTTCCGGGGATACTATTATACTTGTAAAATAAACCGGAAAAATTATGGTAATTATCACCACCGCAAATGAAGTATTGGCAAGGTCATATAGAGCCCATGATATAACCGGAGGCCTGAAAAGTGTTCTAATATTGTCTTTAAGAGCATTCCTCATCATATAAATAATTGTTTGCAATATTTAAAATTCAAACTTATTATCTTAAAAAAGTCATAATTTTGCTATGAAAATTAAAAAGTAAACTCTGATATGTTTTTAGATAATTGATTTGCAGGAAGATGAGCCTGAACAGAGCTTGTATGAATAGTTGCAAATAAATTGCCCGGGTAATATCATTATAATCATATTAAGAATTAATTTAAAAAATTAGGAAAATTAATGAAGGTCTCAAATTTAACCTGGAAAATTGGCGGGGAAGCTGGTTTTGGAATATTATCCACTGGAAAAATTTTTTCAAAGATCTTTGCCAAAAAGGGATATTCTGTTATTGATAACAACGAATATTCTTCCCTGATAAGAGGCGGGCATAATACTTATACCATCCGGATAAGCTCTAATGAAATTTTCTCTACCAATAAGGATATAAATATTTTGGTCGCGTTGAATGAGGAGACTATCAGACTTCATCAGGAAGAAGTAACATATGGAGGATATATTGTTTATGATGAAAATGATTGCAATATTGTGGATTTTAAAAAGGCGAGGAAAGATATTAATTATGTTATGGTACCTTTTTCTAAAATAATTTCAGAATTAGGAGCTCCTAAAGTTATGGTAAATAATGTTTCATTGGGAGTATCAGTTGCTCTAATTAATTATGACCTGGAAATACTTAAAAATGTAATAAAAGATATCTTTGGCAGGAAAGGGTCTGAAATTGTTAATTTGAATATTAAATCATCTGAATTAGGGTATAAATATATAAAAGAAAAATTGAAAATAAATATTTATGAACTGGAAATAGTAAAGCCGGTAAGTAAAATGCTGGTAACAGGCAATGATGCGGTTTTTTTAGGAGCGGTAAGATCTGGTTGTAAATTTTATGCTGCTTATCCTATGACTCCTTCTTCTTCAATACTCCACCTGTTTGCTTCTATAGAGGACGATTATAATATTGTAACCAAACACGCCGAGGATGAAATGGCGGTGATCAATATGGCAATTGGCGCCTCTTTTGCGGGTGCAAGGGCAATGGTTGCTACATCGGGCGGCGGCTTTTCTCTCATGAATGAAGGAATAAGCAGCGCTGCCATGACTGAAATTCCTATTGTTATTGTATTATGCCAGAGGCCTGCTCCTGCCACCGGTCTGCCTACATGGACAGAACAGGGAGATATGTTATTTGCGGTTCACTCGTCTCATGGCGAATTTTTAAGGGTAGTAATAGCACCTGGTGATCCTGAAGAATGTTTTTACCTTACGGGTGAGGCATTTAATCTTGCCGACAAATATCAAATTCCGGTAATTATAATGCTGGATAAATATTTATCCGAAAGTCATTTTTCATATGAAAAATTTGATTTTAAAAATATAATAGTGGACAGGGGCAAATTGTTAAGTAAAAGCAAAGATATAGATGGAGAATACAGGCGTTATTTTAATACTGACGATGGCATCTCTTCCAGAGTTGTAGCCGGAATAGAAGGTGGAATTCATATAGCTAACAGTAATGAACATAATGAGGATGGATATTCTGAAGAAAGTGCTCACAATAGGAAGATTATGGTAGATAAAAGGTTTAGAAAAATAAAGAAGTTGATTGAAGAAATTCCTCCTCCCAAAATTTATGGTCCTATAGATGCTGAAATTACTATCTGGAGTTGGGGTTCTTGCAAGGGTCCTATTCTTGAAGCTATGAATATATTGAATCAGAAGGAAAAAAAAGTAAATTTGATTCACTTTACCTATTTGTATCCGTTTGACAGCGAATCTATTGAGGGAATTATTGGGGAAAGCAATAAAAATGTAGTAGTAGAGAATAACAAGACTTCACAACTGGCAAAAATTATAATGATGAATACTGGTTACAAGATAAAAAATAAAATATTAAAATATAGTGGAAGGCAGTTTCTACCTGAGGAAATTATTAGTGGAATTGAAAAAATAGAATAGAAGTTTAAATTATTTATATTAAATGAATATTACTATTACAATAAATGGTAATGGATAAGACTAAAAGCAAATCTTCAAAAGAAAGTTATAATTTAAAACCCGGTGATTTCAACACTGAAAGAAAACCCACATGGTGTCCTGGATGTGGAAATTACGGGATTTGGAATTCACTTAAGAAAACATTTGTAAAGCTTTATCTGATGCCGCATGAAATCCTAATTGTCTATGGCATTGGCTGCTCGGGTAATGGTGCTAATTTTATAAAAACTTATGCGTTTCATGCTATGCATGGAAGGGCGCTTCCGGTAGCTACAGGGGCAAAACTTGCAAATCATAAGTTGAATGTAATGATTATAGGCGGAGATGGTGATGGGGTCGGTATTGGTGGGAACCACTTTATGCATACATGCAGAAGAAATATTAATATGACTTATCTCTTGCATAATAATAAAGTTTACGGGCTTACTACTGGCCAGACTGCTCCGACAAGTGATAAAGGTTTTAAAACTAAATCAACACCATCGGGAGTGCTGGAGAAACCGGTCAACCCGGTTTTGCTGGCTCTGGCATCCGGAGCAACATATGTTGCAAGAGGTTTTTCAGGAGATACCAGTCATCTTTCAGAAGTAATAAGAAAGGCTATAAAGCATAAAGGCTTTTCTTTTATAGATGTCCTGCAGCCATGTGTAACATTCAACAAACAAAATACATATGACTTTTATAGAGAGAAGATATATAAGCTGGATGAACTTAAAAGTTATGATAAAAGTGACCTGAATGAAGCAATTAAAAGATCCATGGAAGAGGAAAAAATACCTATAGGAATTTTCTATCAGGTGGAAAGACCATTATATGAG
>VGAU01000049.1 GCA_016870675.1 Actinomycetota bacterium
TAAAAAAACTTCATTATATAAAATTTATCAAGAAAATTGAAAAATATCCATATTATTCTATTAATGAAAATTATAAATCAAGTAAAGAAAAAACCACTATTCGATAACCTTTAATATAATAAAAAACATGAAAAGAGTTTTAAAACAAATAGATAATCCAAGAATCCGCAGTAGCCTGATTTATTCCATTATAGATGGATGTCTCTGGGCAGTGATGTTTGGGTTCTGTGAGAATTATATTGTTCCCTTTATTTTTCTATTTAAAGCCAATTCGTTTATGGCAATTTTTATTCAAGGTGTACTTTTTTTAGGTGTTTTTTCCGGTCAAATAATAGGCCCATGGCTGATTAAATTAATAGGACAGCGTAAAGCATTGTCAGTGATTACCGTACGTATTCAAGGCATATGCATTTTCCTTATCATATTAACTGCTTATGTAACAAAATCTCCTTCATTGTTAATACTTTTATTTTTCATAAGCACCACTTCTGCAAATGCCGGTGGACCTGGCTGGATTTCATGGATGAATGATCTTGTGCCCCAGAAACTCAGAGGAACTTACTGGTCGATTCGTAACCGAACTATTGGTTTTACGCAGTTTATTTCGATCATCATCGCAGGTTTATGCCTTTTTGTGTTTAAAAAAATCGAGATGGAAATTATTGGATACAGTATTTTATTTATTGTAGGAGCTATTGCAAGGTTTTCCTGCGGATTTTTTCTTGTAAAAAAATATGAACCGCCTCTCAAATCAGGCAACAATCAGAATGAATTTAAATTTACGATTTTTCTACAGAAAATATTCACAACAAATTTTGGAAAATTTTCTCTATTCCAATTTTTGATGGCCTTTTCTGTAAATATCATGGCGCCTGTTATAAATATCCATATTATAGAATCACTCCACTTTAATTATATACAATTTATGGCTGTTACATTGTCTTTTATGGCAGCATCATTTATATCTGTCACATACTGGGGGCCTCATTCGGATCGTTACGGGAATTATAAAATATTAGTAGTAACCTCAATTAGTCTACCTATCCTGGCGCTCATCTGGGTCTTTAATAGGAATTTTTATATAATTTTACTGACACAAATTTTTGCAGGGTTTGTCTGGTCTGGATTTAATTTATGTACACAAAACTTCATATTTGATGCAGTTCGCAGGGAAAATGTAGCAAAAATATCATCATACTACAGTATATTAGCCAACTTATTTGCATTCTTAGGCGCTACTCTTGGCGGATTATTAACATTATTCACAAGAACAGTGCATCTGACTTTTTTTACAACAAATAATTATGAGCTAATATTTATCTTATCATGTTTATTAAGAATACTTGTAGTCTTATTTTTTATAAAGAATTTTAAAGAAGTTCGCGAGGTTGAAGCAGCTCCCTCACTCATGCATTTTTATGTTTACATGCCGACGACTCATATAATTAATAAGTTTAATCTTATTATTGGCAGAATTAAACGATAAGGCACTATTACTCTCCCCACAAGTCCAAACCATATTCTCTCATGATTCTACATGACAAAGCTTTTTTTAAAACATCACTCATTATTTATATATTAAAAGTAAAATCAGCTATTAGAAAAAATAACCGACCCAAATATACCACTTTGCTTATAGCATAAACGCTTCTTACTAATTAATATATATTAAATATTTGTATTAAATCCAGCAATATATATTAATAAATTTACATTTCTTTTTTTTATAAAAAATTATAAAATTTTGTAAAGATTTAAATAAAAAAGGGGTGAGTTCTTATGAAAACTCTGGTTTATGGTAGGAATGAAAAAAAGTTATTGGGAAAAGTCACTCTCAAAAATATTCCCTCCCATATTAATAATGTAGAATACCTTATCTGGATTGATATCGAGAATCCAAGCAAAGAAAATATGCAGTTTCTGCTGGATCATTTCCATTTTCACCCCCTGGATATCGAAGACTGCCTGAGTATCATTGAAAGACCAAAACTGGATGAATATGATGACTACTTTTTTCTGGTATTGCACATACCCTACTTTATAAAGCAGACCAGGAGGCTTGAACCCTTCGCCGTAAACATTTTTATTGGAAATAATTTCCTTGTAACCGTCCATCACGGGCTGTGTAAGCCTATTCAGAATACATTCGACTACCTGGCTGAAGACCATCAAATCCTGGATAAAGGGTCCGGTTACCTCTTACATAAAGTCATTGACTCACTCATTGATTATAATTTCCCCATACTCAATAAAATCTATAGGAATATACAGGATGTTGAAGACGCCATTTTCAAAAAAGCGGGCAGTAAAAATGTTAAAGATATACTGCTCATCAGAACCAATATACTAACATTTAGAAACATAATCTTTCCGCAGAGAAAATTTCTTAAAACCCTGGAGATAAAAGATATGGATTTCTTGATAGAAGCTCTGGAGGTTTATTTTGGCGATCTGGTAGACCATATAGAAAAGATCTGGGAAACCCTGGAAAATTATAAGGAATTAATAGAAGGAGTGCATGATGCTCATCAGTCGCTGTTATCAAATAAGATTAATAACATAATGCGTGTACTTACTATCTTTGCTGTAATTATCCTCCCTCTTGCTCTTATATCCTGGATTTATGGAACGAATGTCATACTTCCTTCAGGGCGCAGCCCTTTCGCCTTTATCATAATTGTGGTTGCAATGTTTATAATATCCATATGTATGCTTATTTATTTTAAATATAAGGATTGGATATGAATTACCAATTAAACTGTTGTTTTAATTTCATCTTCAAAAAATACTTCAAATCTGTAATGTGTAAACCCGGGCAAATATTCATCAAGCAGTACTCTTAAAGTAAACTTCTGCTCTCCTCCAGAAATCATTTCCTCTCTGGATAAGTAACACTTTTTTATAAACACAACCTGGTTTTTATCGTTATAAAAAGTGCAGAAAAGTTTTAGGTTCCTTATTTTTCCTTCACCTATATTAATTACTTTACCTTCAATAATTAAATAGTCTTCTTTATAATAATAGCTTTCATTTTCAACTATAGGATTCCCTTCAAATCTTTCATAATAATCCTTAAAATTAACACCTATTTTTATTTTAGATACATCTATATACTTTTCTCTTTCAGTCAGGTAATAGTAAAATGGCAACCTGCTCCCTCCTCTAAGATAATTAATGTAAGCAGGAATGACTGCTGATATTATCTTTTCTCCATGCTTATCATAGAAATCAATGGTAATCTCTATATCGGTTTTATTTACTTTAGAAACATTTTTTACCTCACCCAGTATTACCAGGTCTTCGTAAATATCTAAATACAGGTTGCAGTTCTCAATTTTTACATCAATAGAGCTTGTACTTTCCAGTTTAATCTTTTCGTAATCAAATAAATATAAACTCCTTTCATCAGCAGTGTTGTAACTGCCAGAGCTTATTAACTTTTCATCAGGATTATCTTTAAGCTTGCAGGATGTTAACAGGACGAAGGATAGGAAAATAATTATAATTAGAAATATTATAAAGATTATACATGTATTTATTTTAATCCTTTGTAGATCAGCACTGGTCATCTTTCTCCACATGATTCTCTTCATTTGTAATCTCATTTTTATTGTTTACGTAAACTATTTTTGGCTGGTAATCTGGCGCTTCTTTCTCTCCCATATAAGCAAAAGATAAAATAATAATCTTCTCGCCTTTAAATATTCTTCTCGCAGCTGCTCCATTTATACAAATTTCTCCGCTATTCTCTTCTCCTTCTATAACATATGTTTCCAGTCTTTCCCCACTATCCAGGCTTACCACCAGTACTTTTTCATAAGGAAGTATTTTTGCATGCTCTATCAAGTTTTTATCTATGCTTATGCTCCCCATATAATTAATCTCAGCACCGGTTACCGTCGCTTTGTGAATCTTGCTTTTTAAAATACAGATTAACACTTTCATTCCTTCCGCTATTTACGTTTACCTAAATTAAATAATATATTTATTGCTTTTCTACTTTTATAATTATATTGTCAATAAGCCTGGTCTTTCCAATCCATACAGCAGCCGCAGCCAGTATGCTCTTATAATCCTTATCCACTCTCTTTATTTCTTCCAGTGTCCGGGTGTCTCTAAATTCAAAATAATCTACACTCTTAACAAACCTGTTATCCTCCAGATTACCTAAAACTATTCTTTTTACTTTTTCCAGATTTTTTTCGCCGTTTTTAATCATATTTTTTGCCAGATTCAGACATTTATATAAAATAGTAGCATTTTCTCTCTCCTCTACAGATAGATACTTATTTCTAGAACTTAAAGCAAGACCGTTGCTCTCTCTTTTGGTAGGACCACTTACAATCTCAATATCCATATTCAAATCAGCTGCCATTTTCTTTATTATTATCATCTGCTGATAGTCTTTCTGTCCAAAATAAGCCTTTTGTGCATTTACAATATTAAATAATTTCAGAACTACAGTTGTTACACCCGCAAAATGGATTGGCCTATACTTACCGCACATAATCTTGCCCAGTTCTTTTACCTCAACAATAGTTTTATGGTCTGAGCCATACATTTCCTGTACTGTCGGATAAAATATATAGTCCACTCCCTCTTTTTCTGCAAGAGCGCTATCTTTTTTTATATCTCTGGGATAATTTTTAAAATCTTCATCCGGACCAAACTGCGCGGGATTAACAAAAATGCTTATAAACACCTTGTCGCAATCCCTTTTTGCCATTCTAATAAGATTTATATGTCCTTCGTGCAGAAAACCCATAGTGGGAACAAGGCCTATCTTATAGCCCTTCTCTCTAAGTTGGTTTACAATTAATTTGCATTCATTTATTTTTTTTATTATCTCCATTACCGCGGGCGCAATATATTCGTATAATAAAAGATAAATCTATTTGACTGCCTTAGTAAGAATGCTCTTCTGCAGGAAATTCTTTATTTTTCACCTCTTCTATGTATTTCCTGTAACATCTCTTCATTTCTTTTCCCACTTCAGCATATCTTTTAGAAAACTTTGGCTTAAATCCTTCAAAAAGCCCCAGCATATCATGAGTTACAAGCACCTGACCGTCGCAGTCTACTCCTGCCCCTATTCCAATTGTAGGGACGCCTATCTGCTGTGTTATTTTTTTCGCGAGTTTTGCAGGAATCTTCTCCAGTACTATTGAAAATACTCCAGCTTCTTCCAGTCCTCTGGCATCTTCTAACATTTTTAAAGCCTGTTCCTTGTCCTTCCCTCTAACTCCATAACCACCTAATTTATAAACTGACTGCGGGGTAAGCCCCAGATGACCCATAACCGGAATTCCTGAGCCAACAATCATTTTTATAGTTTTAAAAACTTCTTTTCCGCCTTCAAGTTTTACTGCTTCAACACCGGCTTCTTTTAAAAATCTCCCGGCATTTCTTACCGCTTCATCTGAACTTGCCTGATAAGACATAAATGGCATATCGCCAATCACCATCGCCCTTTTCACTCCCCTGGTGACTGCCCGGCAGTGGTGAATCATTTCATCCATTGTAACAGGTATTGTATTCTCATATCCCAGCAGCACATTTCCTACAGAATCGCCGACCAGAATTAAATCTATGCCACAGCCATCCAGTTGAGATGCCATAAGATGATCGTAAGCTGTAAGCATGGTTATTTTTTCACCTTTTTTCTTCATTTCTACTAAATCACTGGTGGTTACTTTCTTTTCAGTCATAATACCCCCTTTCTAATTTTTAAGTATTTCTTTTAGTTCCTCTACAGTGTTCTCTTTTATCCACTTATTCTGATGTGCGATTTTGCTGGTTTCAATGCCCATCATTCTATATAAAGCGCTATCTTCTTTAGAAAAAAATTCATTAAAGCTCTTAACATGCTCTTTAATTGTGCCTACGTCTCCTCTTGCTATAGGGCCTGTCAGTGATTTCTCTGTACCCATCTTCTTTATATTGCTGACCGTGCCTTCCACCAGTCCCATCAGGCCCTTTAAAGAATCTTCCGGTTTTATACCCATCTTTTTGTGTATCAGTACCGCATAATTTATAAGGGTAACCAGATAGTTGGAAGCCACACATGCTGCAGCGTGATAAAGTGGCTTCTTGTTATTTTCTACCTCGATTATTTCCCCGCCCAGGCTTTTTACCAGAAATTCAGCCATTTTCTTTGATTCTGTGCTGGAATAAGTTATTCCAAAAACAGTTCCTGGTAAAGATTTAATCGCCTCCTCTATCGAAGCAAAAGATTTTAATGGGTGGATTGATGCAATTTCAGCTCCTGCTTCCCTGGCCGAATTCAATACCTCCAGTGATTTAGATCCACTAAAATGAATTGCATAATAATTTTTAAAATCTTTACTCTTACCAGAAAAAATCTCGCTACAGACACTGTTTATAATATCATCAGGAGTGCATATTAAAATACAATTTGCCAGTGATACAGCCTTAGAATTTTCTCTGGTAAAAATTACACCAGCTGCTTTGCTTCCTAAAATTTTTTTCGCCCTGTTTAATGATTCCATAGATCTTGAGGATATTGCCTTCAGTTTAATATCAGGCAGCTCTTTTTCAGCAAGTGTGTAGCTTACAGTTGTTCCAACTCTTCCTGCTCCAATGACACATAGGTTTATTCTTGTTGTTTTTTTCATGGTCTTATTTTTTGCTTTTTTTAATTTTTAGTTTTGTTTAGCTGTTAGGAGACCCTGATAGGCATTAGCAAATAAATCAAATTTTTGTTTTTTTCTGATTTTATCAAAATAGGTTTAAGAGACTCCTCTATTGATAATATTATATTCTTCTCGTCCATTATGTTTATGCCGTCCATTAAAAATTCGGGGTTAAATGCTATCTCTATTTTTTCTTCTCCATAAGAAACCTCAAAGTCTTCACTGGAGCTTCCTACTTCCCTTACGCTCATAGACACAGTTACTTTACCTTTATCAATAGTTAGTTTAACCGGTATATTGTCCTGGGATATCGACGAAATTCTCTTCACCACATCAAGCATTTTTTCTTTATTTATGACTATATTATGTTTTAAGCTCTTGGGAATAAGCTGTTTATATTCCGGAAACTTCCCAGAAAGTAGTCTGGAAACTATTATATTCTTTTTTTTGTTGTCTCCTTCCAGATAAAAGCTTATCTGATTTTCTTCAATATTTATTCCAATATCGCTGTCTTTGTATTCGCTTTTAACAATACTGTCAAGCACTTTTGACGGTATAACTACTTTCATTGGAGGTCTGCCCGTATCTATATTTTCTTTTACTAAAGAAAGCCTGTAGCTGTCTGTTGCTACCATACTTAACAAACCCTCTTCAATTTCCAAAAGCACTCCAGTCAAAATTGCTCTACCCTCGTCTAAAGATGCGGCCTTTTGAGCTTTTATTACCAGGTTTCTAAATTTGTTTAAATTAATTTTTATATAGCTCTCCTTTTTTATTTCGGGAAAACCAGGATACTCTTCAAGAGATAGTGTGTTTAACGTAAAAAGAGCATTTTCGCATGCTATTTTCACCTGGTTTGTTGGTTTATCCAACTCTAATTCTATTTTTGATTCTTCTAAGCTTTTTAATATGTTTATTAAAATTCTGGCAGGTACAACAGCTTTTCCTTTTTCAAACATTTTTACTTCCATTATACTCTTAATACTTGTTTCTAAATCAGTACTATATGTGGTTAGCTCCTCATCAACATCTAACATAATCCCGTTTAATATAAATGATGAAACCTTAGTACTAATTGCCCTGCTTGCAAATAATATTGTGTCTAAAAGCTCATTTCTTGTTGTTTGAAATTTCATTTCCACCTCTTTTGAGATATTTAAAATATAAACATATTTTATTATATATGGTATTTAATTTAAATAGCTAGTAATAGTTATAATACCTGTTAGAAGTGTTAGTATTCTAGAAAAAATGGTAAAACAACACAAATAGCGGTAAAAGAACCTGTTAATAAAAAAGCCGGAAGCTGTTTAAAAACTGGAAGGATATGGGGGAAGAAAAAACAATTTTAATTTTAAACCAAAAATAAAAGTTTTTGTTAAAAAACTATAGGATTATTAAACAGATTTTAAACAAAGAGATTTCTAAGAAGATGTTTTTATCTTATTGGTAATTTCCTGAATCTGTATATAGACATTTCTATCTGTTTTGATTAAATCAGATATTTTGGAAATAGCATATATTACTGTAGAGTGATCCCTGTCCCCAAACGATTTTCCAATCCTCGGTAAAGAGCTGCTGGTAAGCTCTCTTGAGAGATACATTGCAAGATGCCGGGCATGCGATATAAACTTATTTCTTTTAGCGCTTAGAATGTCATTAATAGGTATTGAGAAATATTTTGATATTTCTTTAATAATTGTTTGAATGCTTGTTTTATGTTCATTATTATCGGGTAAAATATCTTTAAGGATGTTTTTAGCTATGGTTAAATCAGGTTTAGATTTTGTCAAAGAAGCAAATGCGACTACTCGCGTAAGAGATCCTTCAAGCTCTCTGATATTAGAGGTTATTTTTTCAGCTATTAGATTTAGTATATCATCGGAGACGGAAATTTTTTCTCTTTCAGAGTATTTTTTTAATATTGCCAGCCTGGTCTCAAGGTCAGGCGGCGTAATATCAGTTACAAGCCCCCATTCAAAACGGGACCTGAGTCTTTCTTCCAGGGTGGCAATGTTTTTGGGAGACCTGTCGCTGGAAAGAACAATCTGACGGTTGGTATCATGCAGGGCATTAAATGTATGAAAGAACTCTTCCTGGCTGGCCTCCTTGTCTTCAAGAAAGTGTATATCGTCAACAAGCAGGACGTCATTGTTCCTGTAGCTCTCTTTGAAGGCAAAAATATTCTTATATCTTAGAGCGTTGATAAAATCGTTCAAGAATCTTTCAGCTGAAACATATTTTACAATTTTGTCGGGATGCAGCTGTAATGTATATTGTCCGATTGCATGAAGCAGGTGTGTTTTCCCAAGCCCTACACCACCATAGATGAAAAGGGGGTTATAGGTCTTTCCTGGCTTCTCACTAACTGCAAGAGAAGCTGTGCAGGCAAATCTATTGCTATTGCCAACAATAAATGTATCAAAGGTATACTTTGTATTAAATGTGGAATTTTTTATTTTTTTATTGGGATAGTCAGAACTTTCAATAGATTCATCAATATATTCATCGTAATACCTTTCGGTACTTTCTAAACTGTCTGGAGTTGCAACAATTTTTATTTTGCATGAGCCATTGATTACTTTTTTTATTGAATCAGACAGCAGGTTTGAATATCTTGATTCGAGCCATTCTTTGGCGAAAGAACTGCCAACCGAAACAGTTAAACAGTTTTTTTTTAGAGACAGCGGTGTTATATGTTCAAACCAGGCCTTGTATGTAGGAAGATTAATCTTGTTTTTAATATCTTCTAGAGTATTTTTCCAGATGTTTTCCAGATCTGCCATAATACTCTAATATTAAATATTATTTGAATAATATTCAAGGTATTTCATACCTTTTTTAGATAATCTTCTTTTGCCGCTACTGCTTGATGTTAAAAGTTTGTTTTTTTCTAAATAAATTAACTCCCTATATGAAGTTGAGAGACTAAAACCCAGTTCCTTGGCTATTGTTGAAGGACCGGCCTCTTCTAATTCTAAAATTACAAAAAGAATTTTCTTTTGCCTGTCAGATAGTATCTTACCGTTAAATTTATCAAGACTATCTGTTTGAGTCTTTTCCTCACCCACAATGCCGGAAGGCAGTTCAGCCGCTGGTTCGGTGCCTGAGCCCTGGTCTTCTTCACTTTTCTCGGTTAGTCCTAATTTCAAGGATATTA
>VGAU01000050.1 GCA_016870675.1 Actinomycetota bacterium
TGAACAGGTGGAAATATATGATTTTGCACGCGAGGCAATCGATATATTTCATGCTGCAGGATGGAAAGTTATTATTGTTACCAACCAGTCTGGTATTGCAAAAGGAATGCTAACAGAAATTAAACTAAATGAAATTCACAAATATTTTATGGATTGTTTAAATTTAGATGATATTTTTTATTGTCCGCATTATCCTCCGGAAGATGAGGAAATACTGCCTTATAATATTTACTGCAATTGCAGAAAGCCTGCTCCCGGAATGATAATAGAAGCTGCAAAAAAGCATAATATTGATTTAAAAAAATCCTACTTAGTAGGAGAGAGAGAAAGCGATATTTTAGCTGGAAAAAATGCAGGAGTTTCAACAGTTTTAGTAAAAACAGGTTACGGAAAAGATTGGATAGATAACAGAATAAAGCCTGATTATGTTTTTAAAAATTTAAAGGAATTTGCATTATTTATTTTTAATATATAGTTTTACTAACGTTTTCTATATGTTAAAAATATTGTAGAAAATTATTTATGTATTTTATTTGATGCTTTAACCTTTGCAATAATAACATATAAAGAAGGTTCGATAGAAAATTATTCTCATGGTGGAGTTTTTTATATTAAAGGTGATGATATAAAGTTGTTGGATTATTAATAATAAAATTAAATTTATTTTATATAATATGTTTTAAAGGAGAACTGGAATAATGAGATTTTTACTTGTAGTTTATGATAATGATTCTTATATAAGTTGGTTTCCCCAAGGTCTTGCATATATTGCAGCAGTACTTTTAAAAAAAGGAATTTATGTAGAGATATATAATCAAGACATGCACCATTTCCCGGATGAGTATCTTACAGAATTTTTAAATATTAATAAATTTGATGTTGTTGGTGTTAGCGTAATAGCAGGATATTATCAATATGCTAAACTGATAAAAATCTCAGAAGCCATAAATAAATCTAAGAATAGGCCGCTTTACATTATAGGGGGCCATGGTCCTTCTCCAGAACCGGAGTTTTTTATTAAAAAAAATAATGCTGATATTGTTGTTATTGGTGAAGGAGAACTGACAGTTGTTGAAGTTGTTGATGCAGTTGCAAATCATAAAACTTTAAAAAATATTAAAGGTATTGCTTATCGCGATGATAATAAAGTTATTATTAATGAAAGACGTCCTTTGATAGAAGATATTAATAAAATACCTTTTCCTGCCTATGATTTATTTCCAGTATCTTATTACAGACTCTTAAGAATGCCTCATACAACAAATAAAGATTTTGTTATGCCTGTTTTATCGGGTAGAGGTTGTAAATTTAAGTGTAATTTTTGTTATAGAATGGATAAAGGCTTTAGACCAAGAATTAGCGAAAACATAATAGAAGAAATTCAGTTTCTAAAACTTAATTATGGTGTTAATTACATCGCATTCTCAGATGAACTCTTAATGTCATCATTGGATAGAACGGAAATTTTATGCAAATCTTTTATCAAATCCAAACTTAATATAAAATGGAGCTGTAATGGGAGATTAAACTATGCTAAACCGGAATTATTACAATTAATGAAAGAAGCCGGTTGTGTCTTCATTAATTATGGTATAGAAGCAATGGATGATAAGGTATTGAAGAATATGAATAAGATATTAACAACTAATCAAATAATTAAAGGTATAAATGCAACATTCAATTCCGGCATAAGTCCAGGTTTTAATATTATTTTTGGTAATATTGGGGATAATAAAGAAACTTTGAAAAAAGGTGTAGACTTTTTGCTTAAATATGATGACGGTGCTCAAATGAGAACAATTCGTCCCGTCACACCTTATCCTGGTTCACCCCTATATTATTATGCTATAGAAAAAGGGCTTTTAAAAGATTGTGAAGACTTTTATGAAAACAAACATAAAAATTCAGATTTATTAGCAATTAATTTTACTGATATGAGTGATGAAGAATTTCATAAAGCTCTTTTGGAAGCAAATAAAAAGTTGATCCAGAATTATTTTAATAAAAAAAAGTACGATGTGATCAATCAAGCAAAAAAGCTCTATTTAGAGAATGATACTAAATTTAGAGGTTTTCGCCAGACCTAAATTATTTATGCTTATTTTATAATCTGAAATATTTAATATAGAAGATTTTAAACAATTAAGAGAAGAGTAAATAATTTCAGCGGTGAAGATTGTCAATTATTAAGAAAATAATTTACAATTATTAAAAATATTTTTTAAGAGAGTTTTTATGGAAAAAGTTGTGGTTACAGGAGCAGATGGCTTTATTGGAAGCCACTTAACTGAAAGATTATTACAAGAGGGATATATTGTAAAAGCATTTGTATATTATAATTCTTTCAATTCCTGGGGATGGCTTGATACTTTACCAAAAAATGTATTAAATGAAATTGAGGTTTTTGCCAGTGACATCAGAGATCCAAATGGGGTAAGGACAGCTATTCAAGGTTGTGATAGTGTTTTTCATCTTGCAGCATTAATTGGAATTCCTTTTAGTTATTACTCACCGGATAGTTATGTTGATACAAATATTAAAGGCACTTTAAATATACTGCAAGCAGCACTTCAACTTAACAGCAATTCCGCATCTTCTTTCTTTCACATAACAATTTAAGCTTAAAAATGTAATTTTTTAATACTGTTTCCAACAATTAATTTCGGAGTGGAGAGAAATTACTTAAAAAATTTGTGATATTTTCAATTTTGAAGTGCCTAAAACATCAATTATTTATATAATTACAGTAGATATATTTGGTTGGTTTGAAAAATAAGGCAGGTGCTATAGGGGTATTGGGTATATCCATTTTGCAAGTATAAATTCTGCTCTTATCAGGTCAATAAGAAAAATCTTTGACCTTACCCTTTTATCTTTAATATTACGAGCAAAGAATATATTAAAGATATTTAGCACAATAAATAAAAACAGGATAAAAGCAACAATTGCATTGCCGCTGTGCCTGTATACATGGTCTGCGTTCCATGTATTTACTATCTCGTTAAAGCAGCCGTTCTCAATCTGCCACCGGCTGTGGCAAACTGGTACGACATTTTTTAAACCAACAACTGAAGGCAGGCTGGTAACCCAATACCAGTCTGCCTTCTCTTCCAAATACCCCCATTTCCCAAGATCTTTTGAATGGTGCCTTACTGTTTTTATCTCCTCTGATCTAATCACCCTTATAGGTTTTTTGTATGAGTCCCACAATCCATCTATAGTGTGATCCCAGACTTTGTATAGGGTATTTTCATCTGTATATATAACAGGGTTAACAATACCGCACAAAGATACTGCCTCTTCATAGAGCTGCCTTGTTTCATCCTTTAGCACTGCTGCTGCATATTTTCCATGAGAAGCAAGCAGGTTAAACGTTGTTCCGTTTAAGTAAAGGCCATCCCCTACAACAACTTCAAATGCTTTTGGATAATCCCTGCAAGCTCTCTCAAGAAGTCTGTATGCACTGGACAACTCCCCTTCATTTGGATATATCGGTTCAATATCAAGCATAAAGCAAAACCTGGGACCAGCCAGTATAAATGCGGTATATCTGTGATAGTAATTTAACTTGATTTTCCCCTCTATCCCGGAAACATTTCTTGCGCTGCAACCGCTGCACCAGTGTATCTCACTTGAGCAAATCTCATGACCGTCAATAATACCAATATATTTTCCATAGATAGGCTCAATCATTTTAGATCTTTTTGCCTTAAGGTATATGGATTTTAATATCTTTCTCAAAGATTCAACATCAATTGTGTCTGCTGCCCTTGCAATAGTTGATGCTGAGGGAATTCTTCCTGTGAGATTGCCAACTGATGAGAAGTTCCTTGAGGTGTTAAATTTATTAAGTGAACCGAGGCTGGAAAACAGAATGGAAAGTATTGATGCAGCAATATCAGATGTAGCTATCTGGGGTTTTTGTCTTGCATCTGTAATATTTTCAATTAAGTTAAAGAGGTCAAAGTATTTATTGGAGTATTTTATTACTCTTGTAAACATTACTTCTTTTTGGATAGCATTCTTTCAAGATTAATGTCTGATACCTCCTCAATAATATCTCTTATCCTGAAATATCTATCCACCATCTGCCTTACTTCTTCTTCAAGGGCTTTAGGAATATATATCATTTTTCTTATCCCGTCTTTTCTTACTGTGGTAAGGTAAAGTGATATATGTTTTTGGCCTTTTGTTATGCACCTGCAGTTTTTATTTCCGCAGGTTCTGGCTACATTTACAAGATTTGCATGAATGTATTCGGAGTAATTTATCATGTTGGAAAGCTTGGATAAAAGATCTTTTTCCCGTCTTGACCTTTGAGTCCTCTTCATATTATGCCTTTCAGTAATATGATATACTATAGTATTTCATATTTTATTAAAAAAGTAAAGTATTTTGCCAATGCGAATTTGCTTTTTTAAAAAATGGGCGATTTTGGCTTAATTTAAGCTTGATTTTGTAAGTCCATAAAAGAAGATGCAGAATTGCTGTCAACTTAATGTTAAGCGCGTTTTAATAACTTCAACCTCAGAAGTTTATGGTACTGCTCAATTTGTGCCTATAACAGAGGAGCATCCATATCAGGGACAATCTCCTTATAGTGCATCCAAAATAGGTGCTGATCGTTTAGCAGAATCTTTTTATCGATCATTTGAACTTCCGGTAACAATTGTCCGTCCTTTTAATACTTATGGTCCACGGCAATCTGCTAGAGCAATAATTCCTACAATCATAACTCAATTGTTAAACGACTATAAGGAAATTAAAATAGGAAATCACATCCCTACACGTGATTTTGTTTTCGTAAATAGAAGAATTAAACGTTGAAAAATTATTATATGCTATTCAGATTTCAATAATAATATTAATTTTGAATTAAACTACAAAGCAGTTTTTGATCTGAACCCCAAAATTCAGACACACACTTAACTAAATCAGCGCCAACTGATGAGACTTATTTTTATTAAATTTATCTTCAAATTCTTCCGGGGGCATATATCCCAGGGAAGAATGTAATCTTTTTTTGTTATACACCTGGCTAATAAAATATGGTATTGATAAAATCACATCTTCATATGTATTGTATTCGTCCATATATACTTCTTCAACCTTTAGTGTTCTAAAGAATGATTCCATCTTGGCATTATCATATGGATTTGCCTTGTCTGACATTGATATTAAAATACTGTTGTCTTTAAGTATCTTGGTATAACGGCTGCTGCAGTACTGGAATCCCTGATCTGAATGATGGATAAGACCACCTGTTTCTCTTGAGCATATTGCATCTTTTAGGGCTGAGATTGTAAGAGCCGGTGAAAGTGTTTTACCTATGGCATAACCCACTGCTTTTCTTGACAGCCCATCTATAATTGCTGCAAGGTATGCAAATGAGGAAGAAAACCTTATATAGGTAATAT
Organism: Actinomycetota bacterium; assembly: GCA_016870675.1. Classification (GTDB taxonomy): domain Bacteria; phylum Actinomycetota; class Humimicrobiia; order Humimicrobiales; family Humimicrobiaceae; genus Hydromicrobium. Next base: position 5,418 of record VGAU01000050.1, read on the forward strand.
CTGCATGCCAGACCTGATTTAGCCTTACAGGCACTAAATTCTTTACAAGATTGGGATATTTGGCCAGGTTATGTTTTGAATTGGTTGTACGCTTATATGAGCGTCTTATGCTACATAAAATGCCATTTTGCCGCATAATCCTGTACACTTTCTTATGGTTTACTGTAATGCCCTCCCTTTTAAGGGAAGCTGTTATTCTTCTGTACCCATATGATGGAAAGTCCAGAGCAATGGCTTTTATTGTCTCCAGGATTGCAGAATCCTTTTGGGTATCTTTTTTTTTCTTGTAGTAGTGCTTTGACCTTGATACGTTCACTTGGCCATATCCTTCCTTAATGCTTCCCAATCTTTTGATGTAAATATCTGCTGCAAGTGTTTTTTTTGAGGCTCAACAAGCTTTACCATCTCTTTTAGGGCATCATTTTCCATGGTAAGCCTTCCCACCATTCGCTCAAGCTCCTTTATCTTTATTTGAAGCCTTACATAATCAGGATTTGTGTTTTCAAAGAACTTTCCGGAGTAGTATTCCTTTTTCCACCTTGATACTACTACAGGTGATATCCCGTATTTTCTGGACACTTCAAGCTGGGAGATCTTTCCCGATACTATCGCCTCTGTAATCTCCCTCTTAAACTCCCTGCTAAATGACCTTCTTTCTCTCATTGATGAGACCTCTCTTTCTTCTTATCTTTTTTAGTCTCATCAGTTATTTTATCTTAACTATTTTTAGTATACAATGTGTCTAAGTATGGGGTTCACCCCATTTATGCATATTCTAATTTATTATAATAATTGAGATTGTAAATTTAATAAGGTAAAATAAAATATTGTTATGACTAAAGTGTTAATTACAGGTGGGGCAGGCTATATTGGTAGTACATTGTGTCGATTGTTACTGAATTCCGCATACAAAGTAAGGGTACTTGACTTATTGCTGTTTGGTGGGGAGTCAATTCTGGATTTACTCGATGACAAAAATTTTGAATTTATAAAAGGTGATGTAAGAAATGCTGAAGACAGAATTAAATCTGTTGATGGTATTGATTTTGTTGTGCATCTGGCTGCAATAGTTGGTGATCCTGCATGTGCCAAACAACCTGATTTAGCAAAAGAAACTAATCTCGAAGCTTCAAAATTACTTTACCAAGCTGCTAACAACGCAGGTTGCAAAAGATTTATTTTTGCATCGACTTGTAGTAATTATGGTAAGATGGCTGATTCAGACATTTTTATTGATGAAAATTCACCTTTAAATCCAATTTCGCTTTATGCCGAGACTAAAGTTGGAGTAGAATTATTTTTACTTTCTCAAAAAAAGGAAAATATCTGCAAACCTATTTGTTTAAGATTTTCAACAGCTTATGGTTTATCATCTAGAATGAGATTTGATTTGACGGTTAATGAATTTACAAAATATCTAGCGTTAGGTAAAGAGCTATTGATATTTGGTGAACAATTTTGGAGACCCTATTGCCATGTGGTTGACCTAGCGCGATCAATTATGTTTGTAATGAATACTCCCGCTGAAAAAATTGAATTTGAAGTTTATAATGTTGGAGACACAAATGAGAATTATACAAAAAAAATGCTTGTTGAAGAAATAATTAAAATAATTCCTGATTCAAAAATCAAATATGTTCACAAAGATGAAGATCCAAGAGATTATAGAGTGAATTTTGCAAAAATAAAATCAATGCTAGGATTTACTATTACTAAAACTTTACCCGATGGAATCAGTCAAATTTATAAAGCCATTTCAGATGGGTTTATTAAGAATCCTGATGATATAAAATATAAAAACACATTTTAAAACTTTTAGAAAAATAAAAGCATTTGGATTTGGGCTCGCTCAAATGATAATAAATATTATAAATTCAAAAGCAAAAATTACCCAAGATCCCAAAATGTTCAGACCTGAGAAAAGTGAAGTCCAAAGGCTTTTTGGTTCTAATAAAAAACTGAAAGAATGTTAGCTAAAAAATAAAACTGGACTATTTAAAAAATAAAAGTGGACTTGTCAAGTCCTAATTTGTTCTTTGAAAAATTAATTAGTGGATGTTGATAAAAGAGAGGTTAAGCTTTTGCTATGATTAAACCTTTATTAAAAAAATTTAGTAAAGGAAAAGTGAAAATCATGGCAGATCAGATTCATAAAAAGTTCTCCAATACTCAGGTAAAGTCCCTTATTGAAAGCTATATAAGAAAAGAAATTAAACTAAGCTATATACTTTCAATCCTGGGGATAGGTCGCTCAAGGTTTTTTGAGATACTTAAAAACTATAGACAAAACCCATCTTCATTTTCAATAGAATATGCAAGAAATACTCCTAACAGAAAGATAAAAAGTATGGTTGAAGATGACCTCTTGGCAGAGCTTTTTGTGGAGAAATGCTTAATTGAGGACAGAACAAATCCCATAAAACACTACAACTACAGTTACGTAAGAGATCTTCTTATGGACAAGTACGGCCACAAAGTATCTGTTCCCACCATAATAGACAGGGCAAAAAGATACGGGTTTTATGATAAAGCCAAAAAGAAAAAAGCTCATGATAGGCAAGTACTTACCAATTATATTGGAGAGCTTCTCCAGCATGACAGCTCAAAGCACAAGTGGAGTCCCTATGCAGAAGATAAATGGTTTTTAATTACCACTCTTGATGATTATTCCCGTAAGATACTCTATGGGGATTTCCTTAAGCAGGAGACAAGCTGGGCGCATATAGAAAGTGCAGAACAAACCACCTTAGAATACGGTATTGCATTTTCCTGGTATGTTGACAGCCATTCAATCTTTAGATTTGTTCAAGGCAGAGATAGTTTCTGGAGAAAACATTACAAGGTAACAGATGAAGCTGACCCTCAGTTTAAGCAGGTCCTATCTGATCTTGGGATAAAAATTATATATGCACTATCGCCCCAAGCAAAAGGCAAAATTGAGAGGCCGTACGGCTGGCTGCAGGACAGAATTGTCAGAACCTGTGCAAGGGAAGGCATAAAAGATATAGATGATGCAAGGATAGTTTTGGCAGCAGAACTTAAAAGATACAATAGCTATCAGGTCCACAGCACAACAGGTGAGATTCCAGATGAGAGATTTTACAGGGCGATGGAGGAGAAAAGGTCACTTTTCAGGCAGTTTGAAATACCTAAACCATATATCTCAACAAAGGATATATTTGCTCTAAGAGCTGAAAGGATGGTAAATGCTTACAGAAAAATTTCAATAAATAACTTTGAGCTTAATGTCTTCGGTGTACCAATAAGAGCCTACACATCTTTACGGATTGTACCGGATAAAAAGTCAGGTCTTGCTGAAGTCAGGTTCTGGTATGATGAGAAGCTGGTAGGGGTTCAGAAGGTAAAGATTGAGGACTTAAATATCCCAAATTTTTAATAAATATGTTAGTCCACTTTTAATTCTTAAATCATTAAAAAATAGTCCACTTTTATTTTTTAAATGACAAAAAAACTGAAAGAATTGACAAAGTGGAAACAAAATTATTCACTTGAAGAAGGTCTGAAAGAAACAATTCAGTGGTTTTCAAACAAAGAAAATTTAAAACAATATAAAGCTGGTATTTATAATGTCTGATATTATTCCATTATCAGTTCCATCTATTAAAGGAAATGAGTGGAAATATGTTAAAGAGTGTTTAGATACCGGGTGGGTATCTTCTGCCGGAAAATATGTGGAACTTTTTGAAAAAAAGATTACAGAATACACAGGTGCAAAATATGCTATTGCATGCGTAAATGGAACTTCAGCACTGCATATATCTTTGATTTTAGCTGGTGTACAACCAAATGATGAGGTTTTGGTTCCAACAATAACCTTCATTGCACCAATCAATGCAGTAAATTATTGCAAAGCTTACCCCATATTTATGGATGCAGATAAATATTATAATCTTGATATCAGAAAAACAATTGAATTCATTCGCAAGGAAACTAAGTTAGTTAATGATGAATCATCCATTGAAAGCACAGAGCAAAAAAATAAAAAATTAAAAATCACTAATCACAAAACACCAATTACGGTTAACAGAAAGACAGGCAGAAAAATTTCTGCTATCATACCTGTTCATGTTTTTGGCAATGCTGTCTGGTTAGACGAACTAGATGAGGTGTGCAAAGAAAGAAATATTAAAATCATTGAAGATGCATCCGAAAGTATTGGAACAAGATATATTAAAGGTAATTTTACCTCTAAACACACAGGTACTATAGGGGAATTAGGATGCCTTTCTTTTAATGGAAATAAAATAATAACTACCGGCGGCGGCGGAATGATTT
>VGAU01000051.1 GCA_016870675.1 Actinomycetota bacterium
TTATTTAATACTAAGGAAAGCATAGAAAAAGAATTGGAAATATTGGATATTATAAATAATAGAAGCATAGATGGCGCAATAGTTTCAGGAGTGTATGGACGAGAAGAAGATAGGTTATTTATTTCAGAAGTTGAAAAAAGAAAAATTCCTTGCATTTTAGTTGATAGATATATTCCAGACACGGATATTCCTTACGTTGCGAGCAATGATTATCTTGGCGGAAAAATAGCTGCGAGATTTATATTAGAAAATAACCATAAAAATATAGGAATAATTTCATATGAGACCAGGGTACATATTTTTAAGGAAAGAGTTAGAGGGTTTACTGATGTATTAAAGAAAGAAGGAATAAAAGAAAAATATGTTATTGAAGTTCCAAGACAAATTGGAAAAATAGAGGAAAATTTGATTAAAAATAGAAAAGCCCTTTTAGAGGCTCTTTTAAATGATCAAGTAACAATCATTTTTAATGCTGCAGATTTTATTGCAATTGAGCTTATAAAATTCTTATCCGAAAACAAAATCAGGGTTACCGAAGATGTTTCAGTAATGGGTTATGATAATATTCTATTTTCTAATTTCACTGTACCAAGATTATCCACAATTGATCATACTATGTTTGAGATGGGTTATACTGCAGCAGATAATTTAATTAATAAACTTGAAAAAAATAGGTTCAAAGACCGAATAGTAATTATGGATCCTAAGTTGGTAATTAGAAATTCGGTTAGAAAAATATAATTGTGTGAGCAGATGTAAGTCAAAGGGTAAATTATAAGGTTTTTGATCTGGTTATTGTAAATTAGTTTTATCAATTTAAAGTTAATGGAAGGGGGTTCAAATGAAAAATGAAAAGTGAGATTTGCTTAGAAAAGAAGCTTGGTATGCTAATCTTTTAAAACAAATCTCACAGTAATTTTAATAGGAATTGGCGAATAAAACAAATTAAGAAAGGAGAAGGTAAAATGAAGAAAACGATTGTAATGATGTTAATTGCTATTTTTGCGGTATCCATGCTATTGATGGGAGTAGGCTGTAAGAAAGAAGCTGCTCCAGCAGAAGAGGTAGCTGAAGAAGCTGCTCCAGCAGAAGAAGTAGCTGAAGAAGCTCCTGCTGAAGAAGAAGCAGAGGCAGAAGCTGAAGAACCATTTCCATCAACAATATCTGGAGAAGTAACATTCATGAGCTACTGGACTGGTGGAGTGGAAGCTGAAGCTCTGGATATGATTGCAAAGAAATTTATGGAGGATTATCCTAATATCGAGTTAACTATTATTCCTAAGCCAGGAGATGAGATCTATACAGTTATCCAAACTAATTTAGCTTCAAGTGATCCTGTGGATTCATTTATGTTTTGGCCAGATGCAGCATTAAAACCATTTGTAGATCAAGGACTGGTAGCACCGTTAACAGATATTTATGAAGCAATGAATTATGATGAAATAGCACCAGGTGTGTATAACTGGGCAAGATTTCCTGGCCATGGAGATACTCCATATGCTTTGCCTATAAACAAACTTGTCTTTGCAACTTTCTATAATATCCATAAATTTGAGGAAGCAGGAATAGAAAAAGTCCCGGAAACATGGGAAGAGTTTTTAGATGTTTGCCAGACTTTGCAGGATGCTGGAATTGTCCCAACAGCTAGAAGTGCAGGTACAATAGGGTTACCCCACTGGTCCTGGCTAGATAGATTTGGTACAAGAACAATGGATGATTATGGATCTTTCCTTCAGAGTGTGAAGGATCTATCTATCGACTGGACTGACCCTAGATTTACTAAAGCTTGCAGCTATTGGGATGAGATGCTTCCATATTGGCATCCAGATAGCACATCTCTAACTTATGGAGATATTTATATGATGTTAGCTCGAGGAGATATTGCAATGCAGACGTTAGGCTCTTGGATTATTGGAAGTTATGAAACCGAGATGGGGATGGTTCCTTTTGAGGATTATGATATGTTTACGTTCCCTATAATTGATCCTGATATTCCTATACAGGAAACAGGTAATTGTAACTCAGCCCAGCTTTCTATGGCTGGTAAAGATAATATTGCTGCACAGGCCTGGATAGCATATTGGATGAGGCCTGAGACCCAGGAGATGTATTGTAACTACACAAGCAATGCTCCTGCAATTGAAGGTATTAAAATTGATAGCCCCATGATTTCTAAAATATCCAGCGTGTTTGCAGGACGAAAATTATGTTACCAGTTCCAGTTAGGTGCAGGCTTGCATGATTTGGTAGTAGCTGAAGTAGAAAAAAGATCATATGGATTAATTACACAGGAAAAATTAGCAGAGAATCTAAATAATATTTATGCTGAATGGCGAGAAAAAGAAGAATAACAAGATCTAATATATGCAAGATCTAATATATGCAAGATATGCAGGGAGCCCTTTTAGGCTCCCTGCAGTCATGCCAATTGTGATATTCTAGATTTATAAAATAGGTGTTAAATTGAGAAAATTTAAAAACTACCAGCTATATTTACTAATGATACCTGCTTATGCGATGATTGCCCTTATCATCTTTTTTCCAATTGGTTTTACAGTGTATGCAAGCCTACTCCGATGGCGGGGTGAAGGGTTTGATATGAAATTTATTGGCCTTCAAAATTATATAGATATGTTCAATGACCCCCGATTCTTAAATTCACTATATAATAATATAATATGGATTATCCTGTATTTAATATTGCCCATGATTGGTGGTTTCGTTCTTGCCCTGCTGCTTAATACTAATTTAAAGGGCCAGACTTTTTTTAAAGTAGTATTTTACCTTCCGGGGGTTATATCCTTTGTAGTAGTTGGCATTATATTTTCCCTGATTTTTAACTCATCCCATGGGATGCTTAATGAAATCCTAAGAGCTCTCCACCTTGATATTTTGGCCAAACAATGGCTGGGCTCAAGACTGCTGGCATTGCCAAGCATTATTATAGCCTCTTCCTGGCAATATGTAGGCTTTTGTATGATTCTATATCTTGCCGGGCTTCAGTCAATACCAATGGATGTTTTAGAAGCAGCAGAAGTTGACGGAGCTAAATTCCACCAAAAGGTTTTTAAAGTAATAATCCCCCTTCTTAAACCGGTAAATGTAGTAGTAGTAATGATTACTTTGATAAATTCTATAAGGGTTTTTGACCTGGTTTATGTAATTACCCATGGAGGACCATTCAGGGCAACAGAGACAATAGGTTTTGTAATGTATGACGTGTCCTTTAGAGCCCTTTTATGGGGAGAAGGTAGTGCTTATGGAGTCTTTATCTTTCTTCTTACAACTATACCTTCAATAATTTATGTAAGGCATATGTTAAAAACAGAAGTATCTTATTAATTTTTATATGGAGTTAAAGATATATGGCACTTTATAAAAAAATATTAATTTATGCAGTCTTGGTTATATTAGCCATAGTATTTCTTGCCCCTGTTTATGGGATTATTACTATGTCCCTTAAATCATTAAAGGAAATTGCCTTCAATTATTGGGGATTACCGGGACATCCTGAATGGCAAAATTTTTCATATGTATGGAGCAGGCCTACCATGGGTTTAAAACCATATTTTATAAATTCTTTTAAAATAACTATACCCAGCTTGATTTTTATAATATTATTTTCACTTTTTGCCGCTTATCCTCTTTCAAAATTTAAGATTAAAGGCCAGAATATTTTAACAGCCATTTTGATATTTGGTATAACCATACCCCATCAGATACTTATTGTCCCAATATTTAAGATGTTGAATGCAATGCATCTGTATGACACAGTATATGGCCTGATACTGGTACACATAGGATACGGCATACCTTTTGCCACTTTCTTGTTTAGAAACTATATGTCCCAGATACCAAAGGAGGTAATTGACTCTGCAATGGTAGATGGGGCAAGTCACACCAGGACTATTTTTAGCATTATTATCCCGCTTTGCAAACCTGTCATAGCTGTAGCGGCAATACTATATTTTACATGGATATTTAATGAATTCTTTTATGGACTAATTCTTACCAACAGCATAAATTCGACTCCTGCTACAGTAGCAGTAAGTTTTTTAAACACCACAAATTATGCTGCATATTGGAATTATCAGGCTGCTGCTTCTCTTATAATATCACTTCCAACACTCGTAGTTTTCCTCGCATTCCAGAGATTTTTTATTAAAGGGATCATGCTGGGTTCTGTGAAAGGTTAAAAATGATCAGCTATAGTGAACTAAAACCGAGAATTGAAAAAAGTAAGGAAAAAATAAAAAAAGCTTTTAATCTATTTCCATTCGAAAATATAAGTGATATTCCCATAGCTCTTACTACATATACATACTGGCTTGATGGAAAAGAAAAAAAGAATAAACCATATGATTATTTTTATGATTCTGATGTGCAGCTCAAGCATCAGATCGAAGGATTTACGAGACATTTTGAGAATCTGGATGATGATTATATCCCATATTTAATGCCTATTATGGGTACTTGCATTTTGCAATCAATATATGGATGTGAAGTTAAAAGATATAAAAATAGGGATCTTACAGTCACAGGAACTTGTATAAAAGATAAGAACGATTTAGATAATCTTAAAATTGAAGGTAATTTTGAAAACTATTGGATGACTGGTGAAATTTTAAATAGAATTAAGTATTTTAGAAACAATAGTGATTTTCCTGTCAGTATTACAGACCCACAAAGCCCGTTAGATATGCTTGCCCAAATGATTGGGCATGTGAATTTTTGTTATTTTTTAAAGGATTATCCCCAAGCAATAAAAAGGGGTTTAGAGGTTCTTAACCAAACTTTAATAAAATGGATAAAAAAACAAAAAGAATTTAATGGTGAAGCAATAAATGAATGTCATGGAGCATTAAATGGAGTTCCACCCAAAGGTATTGGAGTGTGGGTCGCAGATGATGATTCAATTTGGGTAAATCCAGACTTTTATAGAGAAATGATAGTACCCTTACACTCGAAATTATTTAGTACTTTTAGTGCTGGGATCCTTCATTATTGTGGTAATTCAAGCCAACATATTGAAAATTTTAGGAAAATTGATGGTCTTAGAGGGATATGTTTAAATTCAATGGGGGATTTAGCTATGGTCAGAGAGCTCCAAGAAAAGCTAGGGGATCAAATATGTATAATCTTATTAGATATTTGCCCAATTGAAAGTGAGCTTGATGGGTTTTTAAAGGCAATTAAAAAAAAATTAATACCAAGAGGCCTTATAATCCAAATGATTATTCCTGAAGCTATTGGTGCTAAGAATGGTGGATATGTCTTTACACATCGAGATCCAATAAAAACTGCTAATAAGATTTTAAAAACTTTAAGATCCTAAAAATCATGAAAAAATTCTTTGTTATGTATAATTCTAGAATAAAATTCTTAAAAGTATTTAATAATCAAGGTGGTGCCCGCACTCTTAATTGGGAATTTGCTTACTGGTGGAATACTATTGAAAGGTGGTATGATGAGGGACTTCCAAGATTATCTCCAATAAATCTAAAGAATTTAAATTACTCCCAATGTGTTTGTGGTGAAGCATTAATATACCCTGGGAGCATCCTTTCTAAAGATGTTCATATTTTTTTTGGTTTCGACGAGGAAATGAAATCAGTTCCTTTAGATACGCAAATAATACCCAGATTTAGAAAAAAGATATTAAGGGATGAAGGAAATAATATAGTCTTAAGAAATAACGATGGTAAAATTTTAAAGACTAGAAAAGATGGTACATCAATGCCATTATTTCTCAAATACCCGGTTGAGAATAAGGAAGATTTTAAGAAATTAAAAAAAAGGTATGATACTGATTTTAAAAAAAGATTACCCAAAAATTGGGATAAATTAAAAAAAGATTATAAAAAAAGGTCTTACCCTTTGCAGCTAGGAATGGCTCCTGATGGATTTTTTGCAGTATTAAGAGAGCTAATGGGGTTTGAAAAGGCTTGTATGGTTTTTTATGATGATCCTAAATTTGTAATTGAAATATTTGATTTCTATACTACTTACTGGATTGAGCTATATTTAAAAGTATTAGAAGATACAGATATTGACTATTTTCATATATTTGAGGACATGGCTTATAGAAATGGTTCATTTATTTCTCCTGATATATTTAAAAAATTTATTTCTCCTTATTTAAAAAAGTTAATATTTTCTTTACGTAAAAAAGGTATAAAAAATTTTGGAGTTGACAGTGATGGAAATATTAATGAATTAATACCTTTATGGCTTGAGACTGGGATTAATAGTATTTATCCATTTGAGGTAGGTGCAGGAATGGATATAGAGACAACTAGAAAGCAATATCCCAATCTGGTTATTATGGGAGGAATTAATAAAAATGAACTTTCTAAAGATAAGTATGCGATAAATAAAGAGCTAAAAAAGATCTCTAGAATGTTAAAGAAAGGTAAGTATATCCCTTTCACAGATCATATGGTAAATCCTGACACAAGCTTTGAAAATTATAAATACTATAGGGAAAATTTAAAAAAAATAATTGATTCAGTTTAAGAGTTTTTATTTTTGAAAGGAAATAATTATGAAGAATAATTTTTACAATACAAAAACCAGAGTGCTATTAGATTTTCATATTCCTGAATGGGATGATTCTATTTTAACCAATTTTGATGCAAAAAAATTAGTAGAAAAATATGAAAAGTCTTTTATTGATTGCATTATATTTTATGCTAAGGATCATTATGGCCATTGTTATTACAATACAAAAATTGGGCATAAACATAAGAACTTAGGAGACAGGGATTTTTTAGGTGAGTTTGTGAGTGAGGCAAAAAAAAGAGGGGTTTTAGCTGGTGCTTATTATTCTCTAAACTGGCAAGTAAATGTTAAGGATTATGATTTTTGGGCTAAGGATATTGAGGGGAATTATATAAAGCATATTAACGAAGGCGTAAGTAGATGGACTCAAATTTGTTATAATTCGAAAGAATATTTAAAATTCTGCATAGACCAACTTACTGAAATCATCTCTACTTATGATATAGATGTTATATGGCTAGATATGTTAAATTATCCTTTTGATAGATTGAGTTGCTTTTGTAATAAATGTGAAAGAGCTTTTAAAGAGAAATATGGATATGATGAATTACCAAAAAAACCTAAATGGGATAAGATATGGAGAGATTTTTTAGAATTTCGATTTAATGCAAATTACCAATTTGCTACAAAAATTAGAGATGCAATTAAAAATATTGAGCCAGATTTAGTAGCTATTTTTAACTACCATGCTGGACCTAAGGATAATTGGTTAGAAGGGCAAAAACCTGTAATGCATTCCTCGTATAGTGACTTTTGTACCCATGAAATCTATCCTGCAATGTTTGGTTCGATGTATCCTAGCATAGTACCAAGGTATCTTAAGGGCTTGCATAAAGATAAACCTTATGAGATTTTAACTTTTAGATTTAATCAGGGTTGGGACTATACTATAAAGCCAAAATCTCAGTTTATTTGGGAAATAATGAGTGCAGCTGCAAATGGTGCAAGTGTAATGACAGTTGATCAGCCTTTACATACTGGTGAATTAGATAAAGAGGCTTATAAGTTAATAGCAGAAGGATACAGATATTTAAAATCAAAAAAGAATCTATATAAAGGAATAGATATAAAATTTAGCTGCATTTATTTTTCTCAAAAAACAAGGGACTTTTTTGCAAGAGACAGTAAAGAGAAATATTTAATGTCTTTCTATGGAGCTATAAAGATGTTTATCGAAGAGCATTTTCCAGTAGACATTTTATTTGATGAAAATATTGATTTAATTAATTTTAATGAGTATAAAATTTTAGTTCTAGCGAATACTGCGATATTAAATGATATAGAAATAAAAAAGATTGAAGATTTTGTTAAAAGTGGAGGAATTCTTATTGCTAGTGACGAAACTTCTTTATATGATGAAGACGGATTTAAACTTAGTAATTACAAACTAAAAAGTTTATTTGGAGTTAATTATCAGGGCAACACACGATTAAGTTATAATTACTTTACTACTTCTTCAGAGTACTCAAAAAAAATTAGAAAAAATTATTCTATACTTATAAATGGGCCAGCGAGTATTTTCACGGTTAATAATCAAGATGTAAAGGTTAGTGGAGATTTAAAGATCCCATTTTATGAAGCTAGTGATTCTATGTTTTTTTCTCACAATTTACATCCTCCCTGGAAGAAGGTTGGTTCTGCTTTAGTATCAAATAATTACTATAAAGGGAAAGCCTTCTTTATACCTTTAAAGATATTTAAATCTTATGTAAGTAAATATGCACTTCCCGAACATAGGATATTTATCAAAAATATTATTGATAGCTTGGATATAAAATCGCCTGTCAGAATTTACTGTCCACTTAATGTAGATACTATTATTAAGGAAGATAAGAATAATTATTATATTCATTTTATTGGATACAATCCTACAAGGCAGCTAACTACTTTTACAGGTAATAAGAATTTTCCAGAGATAACCCCACCCTTAATAATGGAAGAGCCGCTTTGCTATAAAGCAGAAATAAAAATGAATAAAAATATTTCTGATTATTATATAGAAGGTGATTCCAAAGTTATACGAGAAGAAAAAGATTTAATTGAAATTGAAGTTAAAGATATCTACGAGTCTATAAAAATAAAAAAATAAGAGCAGGTCTAAATTTAATTATCTTTTTAAAACTAGAAACATAAATAAGGTGGATTGAATGAGTAACTTGTCATCAAAAGAGAGAATGATAATGTCTCTAAATCACCAAGAACCTAATAGAGTTCCATATCAAGTTTCATTTGTTCCAGAGATGTTTAACCTTTTAAAAAATAAGTATTTAAATTTTATAGAAAAGAATAAAAAAAGTAATAGTAAGTATGATGATATGAAGGAATTGGATATATTTTTAGGTCATGACATGCTTGATTTATGCCACGGTATTTCTCTCGGGTATTATAGAAATGTAGAATCTGATACTTATACAGATGAGTGGGGTATTAAATGGAAAAAAGTCTATTATAATACTATAAATGGTAGAGGGCACTATACTGAAATAATAAAATTTCCTCTTGCTAATGATCATAGTATAGATGATTATATACCTCCGAATCCTGAAAATGAAGATTTTAGCTATACTGAAGAAATTATAAAAACTTATGGAAGAGAATATTTTATATCTGCACATATCGGAAGCTCTCTTTTTGAAGGGCTAAAATATTTAAGAGGCTTAACCCAAAGCTTAATAGATGTTATTGCCAATAAAGGTATTGCAAGTAAAATCATCAATATGACTGTTGATTATCATTTAAAAATAGGTTTAAAACTTATAGAAAAAGGTATTGATATGCTTTGGCTTGCTGATGATTATGGTGGAGAAGATAGAATGTTGATTTCATCCGATACTTTTAGAGAGCTGATAAAGCCAAAAATGGGTTATATGATTAGTGAACTTAAAAGAAAAAATAAAAATATAAAAATCGCGTTTCATAGTTGTGGATATATAGAACCTATTATAGACGATTTAATAGAAATAGGATTAGACATTCTTAACCCTATACAGCCCGAAGCAATGGATCCTGCAGTGATAAAAAAAAGGTATGGAAGGAAACTAGTATTATGGGGAAGTATAAGTAATCAGAGGACTCTTCCCTTTGGAACTCCAAAAGATGTTGAAAA
>VGAU01000052.1 GCA_016870675.1 Actinomycetota bacterium
CATAATAGGAGCTATACCGGCTGCTCTTGCTGCACTTTTTATTTCACCATTAAAAGCTTTGCTTGTAATCATTTTTTTCATAGCTATTCAATTTCTAGATGGTTATTTGATTAACCCGAACGTATTGAAGTACCAGATAGGTGTGCATCCTGGTATTATAATCTTTTCTCTGATGGTAGGCGGTGCATTGCTTGGTTTCTGGGGGCTTTTAATTGCTGTACCTGCTGTTGCTGTCTTACAGGAAATATTAAAATATTATCTTCTTGAAAAAAAATAAATAGCATCCTTATATATTTCTTTTAGAGGCTTCCCTATTTTTTTTGACAGCTTTGCACAAGACTCAAATTCAGGAGAAATTGTTATCTCTTTACCCTTATGAGTACCAACTTTTACCTTAACTTCTCCATAAGGTAATTTGACTATCTTAATTTCTCTGCTAATCGAATACCTTTTAACTTCTTCTCTTCTAATCCCAAGTGTTGTGGATTCCAATAATATGATATCAATTATTTCCGGTTCCGATTCTCTATTACAGAGTACACAAAGTTTAAAAGCAGGTCTGTTTTTTTTCATAAATATATGCTCTGTCCATACATCCAGCGCTTTGTTTTTAAGCAATTTCTCCTGCAGGTATCCTATAATCTCAGGAGTGCTATCATCAATATTTGCAGAAAGAACAACCAGGTCTTCTGCTTCTATCTCATGCTTATCTTTGATGACTCCTTTTAAAACCCTTAAAACATCCGGGATTTCTTTTTTTACCTTACTCCCTGCTCCATAACCAGCTTTTTCAATTTCCATACAGGGAATCTCACCAAATTTTACTGCCAGGGTTTTTATTATAGCAGCGCCTGTAGGAGTAGTTACTTCATAATCAAAAATACCTGTGTAAACAGGTATTCCCCTTAATATCTCTACTGTAGCCGGTGCCGGCACAGGTAATTTCCCATGTGAACTATCTACAAACCCGCTGCCCAATGGAATTTTACTGCTATAGTATGACTCAATTCCTAAACTTTTTACACCTACAGCAGTACTTACGATATCAATAATGGAATCAACTGCCCCAACTTCGTGAAAATGTATTTCATCTATATCATAACCATGTATCCTGGCTTCTGCTTCTGCAATTAGTTGAAAAACATCCAGAGATATTTTTTTGACCTCAACATCAAGTTTGCTTTCACTAATTATTCCTTTAATATCCTTATAATTTCTGTGAGGTTGCGGTCCGGTTACTTTTACATCAAATTTTTTTGCTCTTATCGGGCCAATCTTTATTTCTCTGCAAGTAATGTTATATCCATCAACATTAAGTTTCCCTAGTTCGCTTTTTAGAAATGAAAAATCCAAACCAAGATCAATCAATGCGCCGACTACCATATCTCCGCTTATTCCTGAAAAACAATCAATATATAAAATTTTTTCCATGTTATTTAGCTCCAGAATATTTAAATTTTTTTAATCTGTTTATTCCTTAAATAAATTCAGAGCTTTAAAGTTATATTGTTTAAAAATATCATTTTATTAAGACTATTGCAAAAAGATAGGTTTTTATATATTTTATGTTTCCAGGTAAAAATATCAAAATTATAATGGACGGAAAAAAAATTAATAAACTAAAAAAAATCCTTGAAGACATGGGTTCTGTAATTATAGCATTTTCAGGTGGAGTAGATAGCAGCTTCCTTTTAAAGGTAGCGGAAAATGTACTTGGTAAAAATGTCATTGCGGTTACCGCAAAATCACCGACATATCCAAAAAGAGAATTCGAAGATGCAAAAAAAATCGCAAAAATTTTAAATTGCAGACAGATAATCATCGATTCTAATGAGATGAAAATAAAAGAATTCAGAAATAACCCAAAAAACAGGTGTTATTTTTGCAAAAAGGAACTTTTTTTAAAATTAATTTCTATAAAAAATAAATATAAATTTAACTTTGTGGCTGATGGGACCAACTATGATGATTTAAATACATTCCGTCCAGGGTTAAAAGCATTAGAAGAACTGGGAATAAGAAGTCCTCTTGCCGATGCTGGCCTGACCAAAGAAGAAATAAGGAAATATTCCAGACTATTAAACCTATCAACGTGGAATAAGCCTGCCTTTTCCTGTCTATCATCCAGATTTCCATATGGTGAGGAAATTTCAAAATTTAAATTGGAAAAAATTGAAAAAGCTGAAAGTTTCCTTCATTCCCTGGGCTTCAGACAAGTAAGAGTAAGATACCAATACCCTATTGCCAGAATAGAAATAGAAAAAGAAGAAATCCCTAAAATACTTCAAAGCAATATCAGAGGAAAAATGATAAAAAAACTAAAAAAAATAGGATTTGAATATATCACTTTAGATCTTGAAGGCTACCGGTCAGGGAGCATGGATGAACTAAAGGAATGTAATATAAACTATTAACCAATCCTTTTAAGAAATTCCTTATAATTTTTATTAAAAATTTCTTCAACTTCATCTTTTTTCAGACCAGAGCCCAGACCCACTTTTTCCTGCATATCTGATTTAAATAAATCATTATTGCTGTGAGCATCACTATTTATTAAGAACTTAACCCCCGCTTCCCTTCCCACATTTGCTACAACTCCATTAGTAAGACTATGACCGACTCTGGAAGAAATTTCCACAAAAATACTATTCTGAGCTGCAAGTTTTGCTTCTTCTAATGTAAAAATTCCAGGATGGGCCAAAAGATCAATATATTCCGATTTTACCGCTTCTAAATTAGTACCCGGCTCAACATTTTCCACAATACTCTCTCCATGAACTACTACCATCCTTGCTCCTAATTCTTTAGCCTCTCTGGCCATATTATTTATACTTTTAGCTGGAATATTAGTTAGCTCTATCCCCGGAATTGCATTTATATTCCAGTGCTTCTCTGCAAGCTCGCAGTCTCTTTTTACCCTTGAAATTATGAAATCAAGATTTGTATAACTTCCGTGATCGGTCAAGGCTATACACCTGTACCCAAAAACGACTGCAAATCTTATAAGCTCAATAGGGCTGTTTTCGCCATCAGATAAAAATGTATGGGTATGAAAATCATATATCATAAAAAATATTCCTTTCTTAATCCACTCATAGTCAATTAAAAATAATATGGTTAATTCTATCAATATTATAGATAGAAAACTATAATTTTATTAGAATACTCCTTATGATGATTGATAAAGGCTTTAGCAAATTCGAAAATAACATCTAAAGATATTGAAAGGAATATAAATTAACATTGATTAATTTTCTAATAGAAACAATAGGTTTTTCAGTCTGTCATCAATTATCTTCAAGGAGTCTTGCTGTTGGTAATATTATCCTGCCAATTTGTTCCAGGTGCAGTGGTATTTACACTGGCTTTTTTATCACAAACATTATTTTATTTATAATGTTTAGAAAAAAAGAAAATGATCTTCCTTCGCTTTACATTCTCATAATCTTTACCTTTTTTTTCTTATCTACAATAATTGATGGCATTGCTTCAAATTTTGGTTTGTATGATACGAATAATAATTTAAGATTTATCACCGGCTTCTTGTGCGGATCATCAATTATGTCAATAACTTATCCCATTTTTATATTCCAATATTATAAGGAATCAAAAAAAGAAAAAATATTTAAAAAACCGGATAAATTCATAATTTATATTTTAATACTGATAGTATTTATTACAATAACCTTGCTCAAGCTTAACTTTTTAGGTTATTTTTATTATTATTTAGTTGCATTCTCAGTTCTTTTTACTTTTTATTTTATAAATCTGGTAATGGTGCTGTTAATTCCAATATTTTCACAAAGAGCATCCAGGCTTGCAAGCAATTACTTAATTTTACCTTCAATAATAGCTATCGCCTTATCATTATTAGAACTATTTGTTTCCTACTGGTTTCACAGGTTCATCATCCGCTTTTAACTTATCTAATGCAAGATGCAGGAATAACCTGTTAAAAACTGCTATTTAAAACAAATTAATAAATCCATAATTATAATAAATTAAAAAGGTTATTATAGTAGAAATTCCGGTACCTAAAATCACCTGGCTTACTGTATGTTTTTTAATTCTTACCCTGGCCCACCCAATTATAGGAATAAGCGGTATCATAAGCAGCATCCATTTGCCAAATAAAATATTAAAGGTGATAACCATAAAAGTTATCCCGCTTGTATGCAAACAAATTTTCCAGAAATAGGTTATAATAGTTAAAATAACAGTAGAAACTATAATTACCGCAAATATGGATTTTAAAAATAAAGGCCCTTCCAGAACATATAGAATGATAAAACATATTATATAACTTATACAGGCTACAAACAGTGGTTTTATCCTGTCTTCTTTTTCGGGTATATGCATATCATTTATTTCCTTTTTCTTATATAAAAAACATATATAGAGACATGGGATTACTGTCCCGAAAAGCAAACAGAGAAAAGCCCAGTTAATTGCTTCAATTTTATTATCTACAACCGTTAGACATACAATTAAAAAAATGGGCACAGAAATAAATGATCCATCAGAAATATATGATATTGTTATTGCAAACTTATTCATAAAATCCTTATGCCTTCTTGCCCTTTAAAAATAAAGAACTCCATATTTATGGCTAAATAAAAATAGACTCTTTTTAAATCAGGAGTCTATTATAGTAAAATGAATTAATTTTTAAAATAATTTTAAGATATTATTCTATTATCTTTTTATTGGACTTTTTGGCCATATAAACTTTTTTATCAGCCTCGACCATCAAATTCTTAATACTACATCCGTCCTTATAATATTCTATGCCCATACTTAAATCCAGACTTTCATAATTTAATTTTAAGAACTTTTCCCTAATTCTGCTTGCAATTTCCTGTGCAATTTTTCCCTCCGCCTGGTTGATTATTATTATAAATTCGTCTCCTCCAAACCGGAAGCCGAGGTCAACACCTTCTCTTATGTTTTTACGGATAATATTACCTAAACTTTTAAGTAATTTATTTCCACTTTCATGGCCATAATCGTCATTATATTTTTTAAAATTATCGATATCGAACATTACAATGGCAACTTTTTCTTTTTTCCTCCTTCCCCTGCTTATCTCCTCACTCAACCTTTTATCCAAATACCTGATATTATAAAGCCCGGTTATATAATCCAGGTAAGCAGATTCGGTAAGTTTTCTCTGGAGCCGCTTGTAAGAGGTAATATCAGCAAGATTAGAAACCACAAATAAAATATTTCCATCATCATCCCAAACAGGAGAATTGCTTGCCAAAGCATTTACAATAGTACCATCACTTCTTAAAAACTCCACTTCATAATTTAATGCTACTTTGTTATTAACAACCTTTTTAAATCTTTTCCCCTTATGTTTGGGAGAAAGAAGGCTTAAATATTTCTTCCCCACCAGACTATCAGGATCATATCCATAATCTTTAATCTTCTCATTTGCAAAAAGAATATTGTTTTTAGTATCCTTTATAATAAATATTTCATTAGTATGCTGGAGTATTTTCTCTATATGCGGCAAAATATTCTTTAACATTTTATTTTGTCAATAAAATAGTAGATAAAATAGTAGATAATTTGTAAAATCTATATAATTTTAACAAATTTAAAGAAATTTGACAAATAAATCAACGCTATCAGCATATAATACAATAATATTAAATCATAGTAAACATATATAATACCATTTAACTCAAACTAAGGCTGTGCCTCTTTATCGATTATTATTATTCATATAAATTATTGACAGTATTCAAAATCAGTGGTAGTTTTTACTTCGCCCTGTTAAAAAATAATAGAGGAACAATGAATAAAAATTTAAATGTTGACCTGCTTTCAATTTCCGGTCACAAGATATACGGTCCAAAAGGAGTCGGAGCCCTTTATATAAAAAGTAAATTAAATTAGTAAAAAGAGTTATAATTTAAATTATAATTAAAAATTACTGATCAAGAATTAACAAATCTTAAAAAGGAGTAAAAAAATATCTATTTTAAGACTATATTTAGCGCAAATAAATCCAACAGTTGGAGACCTTAAGGGAAACTATAACATCATCGCTTCTCATATCGAAGAAGCAAAGAAAAATGATGCAGATGTAGTGATATTTCCAGAACTTTCTATTACCGGGTATCCTCCAGAAGATTTGCTGTTAAAAACTGATTTTGTCAATGAAAACATCGAGTATCTGCATAAATTACAAAAAATTACAACAGATATCATTGCAGTTATCGGTTTTGTAAACAAAGAACATGAAAGTATATATAACTCTGCAGCAGTGATTTATAATAATCAGATTAAATCTATATACAATAAGCAATTTCTTCCAAACTACTCAGTTTTTGATGAAGAAAGGTATTTTAAAAAAGGCAGTGTAAATTATATTTATAAAATAGCTGGAATATTTATTGGAATTAGTATATGTGAAGACATATATTACTCTTCCGGACCAACAAAAATTCAATCAATTATTGGCAGCGCAGAACTCATAATAAATATATCTGCATCTCCTTACCATACTAAAAAAATTAAAGAAAGGGAAAAAATTTTATTTACCAGAGCTGTAGAAAACCGTGTAAATATTGCTTATGTAAATTTGGTAGGAGGACAGGATGAACTTGTATTTGATGGCAATAGTTTAATTATAAATGAAAAGGGGGACATTTTAAGACGCACAAAACCATTTAAAGAAGATGCGTTAATATATGACCTTGATACCGTGGGAGTAACATCTGCAAGACTAAAAGATACCAAAATTAAAAATCAAAAAACTAAAATGAATAAGGATTACAGTCCCCTGCCTGTAATTGATTTAAAATACCATCAGAAAAAAGGCAGTAGAAATATACATGATAAAATCCCTGTTAAATACAACCGGTATGTTAGCTGCATTGAGGATGAAATACTCCAGGCCCTAATTTTAGGGACCAGTGATTATGTTAAGAAAAATAGGTTTGAAAAAGTTGTTATCGCACTGAGTGGCGGTATTGATTCGGCTCTAACTGCAGTAATTGCTGTTTTCGCTCTCGGAAAAGAAAATGTCAGTGGAATTATAATGCCCTCCATCTACTCCTCCAGGGAAAGTATAAACGATGCTAAAGAATTGTCCGATAATCTTGGTATTGGATATACCACTATCCCAATTTCAGATATTTACAACAGCTACCTTGAAAATTTAAAATCTATATTCAGGAGCAATAAAATTAATACCACCAGAGAAAATATTCAGGCACGGATAAGGGGAAATATTGTAATGGCTGCAGCTAATGAAAACAACTGGCTGGTACTGTCCACAGGCAATAAAAGTGAAATAAGCGTTGGGTACTGTACTCTCTATGGTGACATGGTAGGAGGATTTTCGCCGATTAAAGATGTATACAAAACAATGGTTTACAGAATCTGTAAGTTTATTAACAAAAAATACTCGGATATAATTCCAAAAAACACTCTTACAAAAGCTCCTTCCGCGGAGCTTAAACCAAATCAAAAAGATGAAGACAGGCTACCTCCATATAAAATCCTGGATCCCATACTTAAAGCGTATATAGAGGACGATCTGGATTACCATTCTATTGTAAAAAAAGGATTTGAAGGTAAAACAGTAAGAGAAGTAACCAGTATGGTTGATTTTAATGAATATAAAAGAAGACAGGGTTCTCCCGGTATCAAGATTACTCCCAGAGCTTTTGGCAAGGATAGAAGATATCCTATCACCAATAATTTTAAGTCACATTAGACCAACCAGTAAAAAAGAGTTTTTTACTGGTTGGGTACTTTTGTTAATTGCTTTTCTATTCTTTTATTTTTCTAATATTATACTTCTTAATTCAGCAGCTTTTTCCTCAGGTAAAGTATCGTTTATAAATGTACCTGCCCCCAATTCGCACCCTGCCAGGTACTTGAGTTTATTTTTCGTTCTATATGGCGGGTAAAATTCAAAATGAAAATGATAATAATCATAATTTTTATTATCGGTTGGTTTTTGATGGATTATCATTACATAAGGCATCCTAAATTTAAACAGCTTATTATATCTATTTACCAGTTCTTTAATTATTTTTGATAGAGAAGTTACTTCTCTATCATCCAGTTCACACAAACTCCCTAGATGTCTCAGGCAGTAAATGTGTACTTCATATGGCCACCTGGCATAAAAAGGAATAAATGCGATAAAATCTTTATTTTCGATAATAATTCTTTCTTTATCTTTCAATTCTTTTTTTATAATTTCACAATGTAAACATTTTTTATTTTTTCTATAAAACTTTTGAGATGACCTTAGCTCCTCAAGAGCAATTGGGGGGATATAAGGAAAGGCATATATCTGTCCATGAGGATGAGAAAGAGTAACACCTATTTCTTTACCCTTATTTTCAAAAATAAAAACATATTTAATAAATTCTTTTTTCCCAAGAACTAAATACCGATCTCTCCACACATTTACCAGGTTATTTATCTTCTCCAAAGGTAAATCTTCTAAGTACAGGTCATGGTCAGCTGTATAACAAACAACCTCACAAATTCCTTTAGATCGCATTTTAGAATAAGAAAGAATATTTTCACTATTTACTTCATCATTAAAATCTAATTTATCCGGATTCTTACTAAAAGTGGGAAATTTATTCTCAAAAACTACAATATCGTAATTACTGGCCGGGATCTCAGTTACCATCCTATCGCTTTTTGTCGGACAAAGAGGACAATAATCTTTTGGTGGCAAAAAAGTTCTGTCCTGTCTTTTTGTCGCAATGGCTACCAGTTTATTTTTAATTGGGTCATACCGCAGTTCGAGTATTTTATACCTCCCCTATTTTATCTAATGTTTTTATTTTTTCAAAAATCATAATATATCAAATACCTTCCATCATTTTTTATTATTACTCTCTTCTTCAGGTTCAAATTTTCTTCGCATTCTCCGCTCACCGAATATTTATTTTTACCAGACGGTTTACTTCTTCTGTTGCTGGTACTGCTGCTTCCGGCCTTTCCTCTTCCTTTTTTAGTTAATTCTACTTTTTCTTTTTTCATTCTTTGATATATTCCTAAAATTTCACTCTTCTTGTTCCATCTGAAAACAAACATTCTATAAAGTCAGGAGAAACATTGAATTTTTTTAAAAACTTACCACCTATTATATCGGTAATACTATCAATTTTGCTTTTCTTAACAATACTAATAACACTCCCTCCAAAGCCTGCTCCCATTAACCTCCCGCCATAAACCCCTTTAATTTTACTCATTTCATCAACTAGATAAT
Source organism: Actinomycetota bacterium (assembly GCA_016870675.1). Lineage (GTDB taxonomy): Bacteria > Actinomycetota > Humimicrobiia > Humimicrobiales > Humimicrobiaceae > Hydromicrobium. The sequence continues at coordinate 9,254 of VGAU01000052.1, forward strand.
CAAGTTTTTCAGTTGATACTTCATAATCATATCTCAGGCTGTTATGTGATTCAAATAATACCTGACCTAATTTTTCAATATCACCTTTGAACAGATATTCTTTTGATAATAAAACTCTATTATTTTCTGTTACAACATGTTTTACTCTTTTAAAGAGTTCTTCAGATATCTTATTTTTTAGTTCATATAGCATGCCTAAACTAATATCTGATAGAGACGTAATATTTTTTCCT
>VGAU01000053.1 GCA_016870675.1 Actinomycetota bacterium
TGCTGAATTTTTTGAGTAACCCATTATTCGGGCAAAATATATAAGATTTTCCCTACCGGAAAGTATAGGCACTGAAAAATTTTCCTGAGGCACATATCCAATAAGATTTTTTACCTCTTCAGGTTTTTTATTAAAAATTTCAATATAACCGGTTGAGGGCTTTTTTATTGTGGCTATTATAGAAGCCAGTGTTGTCTTACCGGAACCATTAGGTCCCATTATGCAGAAAAACTCACCTTCTTCTATATCAAGAGTGACATTTTCTAAAATAATATGGTTACCGATTTTTTTTGTAAGGTTTCTTATAACAATTGATTTCATGAGTACAAATATTTTGATTTATGTTAAATAGATTTAAAAGATATTTTATAAAATTATTAAAAGATATTCAATTTTTATATAATTTGTGATTCGGAAACAGAATATATTTTTGTGAAATAATAATGATTTTATAAACTGGTTATTTATCTGTATATGATACTCATTTTTTTGCTATTAGAATATATTAAAAAATATCGCTTATATTAACATGACATACATACCGAAATGGCTGGCCATAGCGAACGATGTTAAAACTGCCATTGCAAGTTCAGATAAGATTATTTTTATTCCGGAACTCAGTTTTTAAGATTTTACCCTACTGTGCTACTCACGATTTATTATTTTGAAAAATCAATTTGATATTGCCTATACCAGTATTATAATTACTTTAAATAAACGAATCCAAGAGAATCAGGAGGATTTGTTGATTTATAATAAGAATGGACAACCCTTGTTGTCATTGCATTTATCGGATCTGTTGTGAGATTATTACTTTCAAGAAAAAGGGTAAAACATTTAAATGCTGTACAATAAAGGAGTTGAGCATGCAACTCATACCAGCTTTTAAAATAGGTGTAGCCAACGCTTGGATATTTTCAGTTATTTTTTTAGTACTGCCATTTCTAATAATGTTATTTAATAAGGAAACTTACAGTAGGGGGAGCAATCCTCCTGGTATGAGCAGTAGAGAAAAAGCTATAAGTTATATTGCTACCATTATTATCTATATTGTATATCTTTATTCAATTTTTTTACCTTTCAAGCTGTGGACAGCATGGTTTTATACAGGGCTTGTAATCTTTTTGTCAACTTTATTTATACTAATAACTGCTCTTATAAATTTTATGACTACCCCAAAAGATAAGCCAGTAACAAAAGGGATGTACCGGTTTTCCAGACACCCATTATATTTTTCTAATTTTTTATCTTTGATTGCCATTGGAATAGCTGCCGCTTCATGGGTTATCATGTTGGCTGCAATCATATTTTTCATTTTGATGCATATTGACACGGGTCCTGAAGAAAGATGGTGCAAAGAAAAATATGGGAATGCTTATAAAGAATATTTTAATAAAACACCCAAGTGGATAGGAATACCAAAGTCATAAGACAATTTAGGTTTATCTTAACTTATGGAGTAAAATGAAATTGATTTTTTGCGATATAATTCCGATTTCATTAAGAGGTAAATTTTTACTGTGATAGAGTTTCTATTTCCGGTCTATTAGGAAGTATTGGAAGATTTTTGAGAATATGAATTTTATTGAATTTATAATAGTGAATAAAGTTATAATCAGGATCGCAACTCAGATAAGAATATTTTTATACCATAACTGGGTTATTGATAACACATTAATCTTTTTTTATATTCTAAAATTATTGTTAGATTATGTTTTTTAAATGTACTTTTTGCTTGAAATATTTGAAATAATGTTATTTATTAAACTATAATAAAATCTATTAAAATTATAACTTTAATTTGAATACCTCAGCTTGTATAGGCAAACAATTTATTAACATATAAAAAATGGTTAAATCATATTGGCAAAAGGCAATTTACCACGAAGGGCTCAGAAAATATAAATTGATCAAGGCTGAAACCAAAAACGAAGTTGAATTACAAGCAAATCTTCAAATGCTTCAATGGGATGAAATGTATCTTAAGAAATTAGAAAGAGAAAAAAGGTCAGAAGAGAGAGAAAAAAGATTAGAAGAAATTAGAATTGAAAATGAAAAAAAGAAACAAGAAAAAATAGATCAGCAAATATTAATAGAAAAACAGCTATGTAAAGCTAAGGAATTAACTAATTCTGCCAGTATTAAAATTAATAATATAAGAAATTTTCTTAAAGATTCTTTTAAAACTCAGCTTTTTAATTTTGATGAATTAAAGGATAAAGCTGAATTTAAAGATCCAAAACCTTCAAAATCATTACCCCGCAATGAAGCAGATTTAAAGAAAGAGCCAATTTTAGAAGATTTTAAATCAGAAATAGGACTATTTGATCGACTAATCGAGAAAATAACTAAACACAGGATAGAGTTATTAAATAGAATTGCTGAGGAAAAACATTTAAAAGCAATTGAAATATATAATAGAAAGAAAAATGAAAACTTTATTGCTGAGTAAAAGTATAAAGATGAATTAAAAAAGTGGGAGGATAAAAAACAAGATTTTTATAACAAACAGTCTGAGAAGAATAATCTTATAGATAAAAAGAAAGAGTTATTTGAATCCAAAAATCCTGAACTTGTTATAGAGTTTGTAAATTCAGTTCTTTCAAAAATTAATTTTCCAATAAGTTTTGACTTAGATTTTTCTACGGATTTTAATAAAGAGAATTCCATTGTTATTTTAGATTACAAGCTACCTTTAATTAACGAAATTCCTAAAATTAGAGAAGAAAATATAATAAATCCAAAAATATTTTTAACGATATTTACTTCTCAGATACTGAATTAAAAGTACTATACGATGATTTTCTTTATCAAATAGCTCTTGCTATAACAAATATTATTTATAAGGCGGATGAATCAGAAACTATTGAATCGGTGGTATTTAATGGCTGGATTGAAACTATAGATAATAAAACAGGAAAGAACATTACTTGTTGTATATTATCCTTACAAACAACAAGAGAACGATTTTTATAATTGAATCTTGAAAGAATAGAACCTAAGGAATGCTTTAAAGGGTTAAAAGGCATAAGTGGTTCAAAACTTTACACCTTAACACCAATAGCTCCAATTCTAAAGATGAATAAAAATGATAAGAGATTTATTTCGTCTTATGAAGTAATTAAGGATTTAGATTATTCTATAAATATCGCAGCAATAGATTGGAAAGATTTTGAACATTTAGTTAGAGAAATTTTTGAAAAAGAATTTTCACAAAATGGTGGCGAAGTTAAAGTTACTCAATCAAGCAGAGATGGAGGAGTGGATGCCATAGCATTTGACCCGGATTCTATTAGAGGAGGTAAAATTGTCATACAGGCTAAGAGATATACCAATGTTGTTGGTGTGTCTGCAGTTAGAGATCTTTTTGGAACAGTTATGAATGAAGGTGCTACCAAGGGGATATTAGTAACAACTGCTTATTATGGTTCAGATATTGATATAGCGATTGATGACGCGGTTATTTCCGAGGCTGAATGGAAAAAAGGCGATAATATTTTAGGATTTACCGGAATAGATCCGATATGCTTGGCTATGTTACCGGTTGAGCAGCATTTCGCAGAAAAAATACACGCATATTCATATCCCCGTGAAAAAAGGCATTTTTCACGCATAAGAGATTTGGTTGATCTGGTTTTAATTATTGAACAGGGTCTCCCTGATAAGAAACTGGTAATATCAGCAATTAAAGCAACATTTAAACTACGCAATACCCACGATATGCCTAAATTATTAGAAATACCGCCTGACATTCTGGAGGATAGTTACGCAAAAATGGCACAGGATTGCGGTATTACGAAAAAGGAAATGGCGGAAGCTTTTTCTCTTTTACAGGAGTATTGGGCAGGATTGAGAAAATGAAAGCTATTAAACATTGAGAAGATTAACTGTAGAAACCTATAATACTCCGCAGCACTTATTATATTTCTTGCCGTTCAAAATCCTTATTCTCCAGGAGCCTTGATAGATTTGAAGTTAATTTCTCATTTGATTTTCTGCCTGGAATTTTATTACACACAGCTTTTCACATCCTTTCAGTATTTTTTAAATCTTAAGACGGAAGGCTATTTGCTAATATTTTCATAGTTTATCACAATCTCTTCCGCTGCCAATATGAAATAGACGTTTGTTTGCAAGATAATTTTATTTATGTATTTACATAATTATACATATATACTAAAGTAAAATCCATGTCTACAAATACTGCAACCATCAGTAAAACCGCTTTAAAGTACAGGACCAGAAAACCCCAGTACACTCCATACTACCAGTGTATAGAAGACTATTATGAGGAATTTAAAAGAACATACGATAAAAATTTCAGCCAGAAATATGGATACTTAAGATCCCACATAGAAAAAGTAATATACCAGTATCTTGACTGCGGCATACTTCATAACGGCTTTGCCAGATTAAAATGCTATAGTTGTGGTCATGAAAGTCTCCTCGCGTACTCCTGCAAGCGCCGCCACTTCTGTCCCTCATGCCACGCGAAGCGAGTAATATTTATGCCGAGCTCGGCATAACAATAACTAACTTTATATGTCAAATAAAATTCAAAAGGTGGCGTCAAGTTTTTGTATAAATTCTTTTATTGGCTTATCCTTCCAGCTTTAAATCTCCTCAAATTTCTTCTTCTGTTGTCTTTACTTCTTTCCATAATTGAGCTAATCTTAATTTAGTAAGATCTTGCATGACGTATCTTATTTCTTATAGTTTTTTTGTAATAATTATTATTTGGAAGGATATACGCCATCACTTCATTTTTTTAAATAACTTTTACACACAAAATTTTAGGCTATCTCAAAAGTTTGTTGATTCTCTTGGTACTATTATTAGTTAAGAACAAAAAAGAAAAAAATAGTAAAAAGGAAGCTATATAATAACTGAAAAGAGGTTCTGGAATCCAATTTGGTTTAGAGCTAACAGTTAAATTTATTAGATTAAAAATTACAAAGGAAGTTTATGGAAGGAAAGCAACTAAGTAAAATAAAGAAGGAAGTTATTAAAATTTATAAAAATTCAAAAATGGTTTTTACAGAAAAAGAATTTGAAACTATGGAATTAACTGATTTTGGATTGGGTGATTTTTACAATATAGGTCTTGGTGTAATTATCTATGTAAATACAGAAAGAGTTTGCGCAAAGGAATTAGCACTTATACCTTACCAGATTTGTCCACAACATCTTCATCCTGATATAAAGGGTTATGCTGGCAAAGAAGAAACCTTCAGATGTATATGGGGTGAAGTATATCTATACATTTCTGGTCCGGAAACTAAAAATATTAAAGCAAAAATTCCAAAAAGATATAAAGATAGATTTAATGTTTTTAACGAAATTATATTAAGGCCAGGTGAGCAGTATACATTAGAACCAAATACATGGCACTGGTTTCAAGGAGGAGAACAAGGAGCGATGTTATCTGAATTTTCAACACATAGCTATGATGAAGGAGATATTTTTTATGATAAGAAAATAAAAAGAATAGCAGTGGATAATTAAGATGATTTCAATTTGAAAAGAAGTATATGAGGTTATTAGTACATTTTAATATATTTTATTTGATAAAAGAAAAATAATAAGCAAAGAGTATTTTTAAAAAATGAAAAAGTTAGTTTTATTTGGAGCCGGTAAAATCGGACGATCATTTATTGGACAATTGTTTAGCAGGTCTGGTTATGAAGTAGTTTTTGTAGATATTTTAAAGCCAGTAATTGAGGCGCTAAATAAAAGGGGATTTTATAATGTTATTATAAAGGGTGATAAGGAAGAAACAATAAAGGTTACTAATGTACGCGGTGTTTTAGCATCAGATAAAGAAAAAGTAGCAGAAGAAGTAAGTACTGCTGATGTTGTTGCGACTTCGGTTGGCAGTAATGCTTTGCCTCATATTATTCCTTTAATAGCACAAGGATTAATTAAAAGATATAGCAAAGATAGAAATCTTCCTCTTGATATAATAATAGCAGAGAATATGAGAGATGCAGCGGAATATTTTGAAAAAGAGATAGTTAAAATTGTTGGAAATGATTATCCTTTAAAAAAATTAGTTGGGCTTGTAGAAACTAGTATTGGTAAAATGGTGCCAATAATGTCAAAAAAAGACATAGATGAAGATATATTACAAATTTTTGCTGAATCATATAATAATCTAATCTTAGATAAAAAAGCTTTTAAAAATTCAATACCCAATGTTAAAGGTCTTTCTCCAAAAGATAACATGAAGGCATGGGTTGACAGAAAGTCATTTATTCATAATCTTGGTCATGCTATGATTTCATATCTGGGATATTTATATGATAAAAAATTTGTTTATTTATACGAGGCATTGGCTGTAAAAGAATTGCACAGTCAAACTAAAGAGACAATGATGCAAGCATCAGAAATATTAATGAAAGAATATCCCGGCGAGTTTACAAAGAAAGATTTGGAAGACCATATTGATGATTTACTAAAGCGATTTATGAATAAGGCTTTAGGAGATACAATTTATAGAGTAGGAAGAGACCTGTTAAGAAAATTAGGACCAGAGGATAGATTGGTTGGAGCTATAAAAAAGGGGATAAAGTACAATATGAATGTGGATAAAATCCTTTATGCTCTGGTTTGTGGTTTTTATTTTAGAGCTACTGATGAATCAGATGCTATGTTTGATAGAGATATTGAATTCGTTTCAAAATATTTTAATAATGGCATAGAGTATGTACTGGTAAATGTATGCGGATTTGATAAGAATAGGCATAAGGATATAATTGCAAAATGCGAAAAGTATTCAGAGGAAATTAAAGCATCATATAAAATATAAGGGAAGAAATATGAGCAAACTAGAAAAATCAGTAAAAGAAAATAAATTTTTTTAAAGAGAATTTAAAATAGTATATGAGGAGAAAAGCTATGCCAATAATGAGAAACGGAGGAAAAGCAAGGGAGATAATTGATAAAGTAAAAAAATCTGGAAATAGTTTGCCATGTTTTTGCACAGAAAATATTATGACAACAGAAGCAATCTTTATGGGAGCTAAGAAATTTAAAGAGGAAAAAAATATAAAAGGTCAACTGCCGCTTATTATTGCTTTTACAGCAAGCTATGAGAAGAGACAGCAGCTAAAAAATTACTCTGGATTAAGTGATTTTAAAGAAGGATTATTAGCAGTAAGAGATGATATTGAAAGAATTGCAAGAGACAAAGGTCAATTTAACGATATAGATGTTATTGTACATCTAGATCATGCTCAACCAGGCGATGATGATTGGATATTTAAGGAAAATAAAGATTTTATATCTTCCATTATGTATGATTGTAGTCATTATAGTCTTAATGATAATATTAAAATGGTAAAAGATTTTGTTAAAAAGTATAAAAAAGATTTTGTTATAGAAGGTTGTGTTGATGAAATATATAATTATAGCGCAGGTAATGAAAAACTCGAAGTAAAAGAAAATATTTCTAAAGCAGATAATGTAGAGATTTATTTTAAAGAAACTGGAGTTGATTTGGTAGTTGCTAACTTAGGGACAGAACATAGAAGAACAGAAAGTGCTTTAAAGAAGTATCAGAGAGATGCAGCTCAAAAAATTAGAGATAAGATAGGAAGGCAAATAGTACTTCATGGCGCATCGAGTTTAAGTAATACTGAGTTTAAAAACTTGCCACAGGATGGAATCGTTAAGGTTAATATCTGGACAATATTAGAAGTAAATCCGAGCAGAATTATGGCTAGTAAAATAATAAAAAATATAGATAAAATGTTATTAAAAGAAAATATCGAAAAATTAGTTAATGAAGGATTTTTAAATAAAAAAGTTTTAAATAAAGGCGGGAGACCTTCGTTGGATTTTCTAACAGAAAAATACAGAAGAGATGATATTTTTATTCCAGCCATCGTTAAGCAAGTTAAAAATTATTATGAGAATTTTTATATTAATTACTGATGGAGGACAAAATGGCTAATTTATTTAATCAGTTAATGAATAAAAAAGATATCTTAAAAAGAGTTGGAAATATTAGTAAATCGAAAACTTTACTTATTCAGTTTTATGGTATTATCTAGATATTTGATTTTATTACAAAAAGTTATTTATTATAAAATAACCTGATTTATGAGCCTTCTAGGTATTGATATTGGAACAACAGGAGTTAAAGCAATTGCATTCAACGAAGAAGGTAAGGCATTGGCAAGTGCCTATCAGCAGTATGGGCTGATTTATCCTAAACCTCACTTTGTAGAATTTGATACAATTCCTATGTGGAATAAAATCTTTGATGTAATAAGAGAGATAAACTCTTGCCCCGTGGTTAAGAAAGACCCGGTAACTGCTCTTTCGGTGTCAACTGTTGGAGAAAGCTTTACTCCAATTGATGAAGATGGAAATATAATCTACAACACAATTTATTCAACTGATTCAAGAAGTGAAGCTGAACTTGAGTTTATTTTTACAAAAATCTCTGCAAAAGAGCTTTATTTTATTACAGGTCTTCCTCCTCAGACAATTTGTGCATTAAATAAAATATTATGGTTAAAAAATAATCTACCTGAAATCTATAGGAAAACCAAGAAGATTTTATTTACCGAGGATCTGCTCCAGCATAAACTTGGAGTTACTGATACAAAAATAAATTATTCACTTTCATCAACATCTTTGTTTTTTGATATAAGAAAAAAAATTTGGTCAGATAGAATTTTAAATACTTTTGATATAGATAAAGATTTATTTTCAGCGCCATCACCTTCCGGAATTATAGTTGGTATTGTGAGAGATGATATAGCTAAAGATCTAGGATTCAAAAATAATGTTCTTGTTATTACAGGAGGTCATGACCAACAGTGTGCTGCACTTGGAGTAGGTTCTATTAAAGGAGGAATAGCTGCTGATGGAATGGGTACTGTTGAATGTGTTACAACAACACTTGATGAGCTGATAATAAGTGATTCAATGTATGAAAATGACTTTTCAACAAGAGCTCATGTAGTTCCCAATAAGTTTGTAACAATTGCATATAATTTTACTTCAGGAAGTCTGGTCAAATGGTTTGTTGACATTTTTGCAGATAAGGAAAAGGAGCTGGCTGAAAAAGAGCAGGTTGGTGTAATAAAATATTTTTATAAAAATTTTGATTTTAATCCTTCGGGACTATTTGTACTTCCCTATTTTTCGTCATCAGGGACCCCTTATCATGACCCTATTCCCAGAGGCACAATTACGGGTTTAAATTTAACTACCAAAAAGGAAAATATCTTTAAAGCGATAATAGAAGGCCTGATTTATGAGATAGCATTCAATGTTGAGCTGGCTGAAAAGTCAGGAGTAAAAATTACGGAACTTAGAGCAGTAGGTGGCGGGGCTAAATCAGATAAAGAGCTTACTCTTAAGTCATCAATTTTGGGGAAGCCTATAAAGAAGATGCAAATAACTGAG
>VGAU01000054.1 GCA_016870675.1 Actinomycetota bacterium
CAGGAAAACTCAGGAAAATATCTTAAAAGGAATTGAGGTCTTAAAGAAATACAAAGGCAGGTATCTTTTTGCAAATATTATAGAAGAAGCTGAAGCTATCCACAATAAAATACAAAACTTCAAGTATATCAATAGATCAAGTCTTGCAGGAAGTGTCCGCAGAAAAAAAGAGATAGTAAAGGATATAGATATAGTTGCAAGCACAGACAACCCGGATAAAGTAATGGATTTCTTCACCGGGCTTAGCGATGCTGAAGATATAATCGCCAGGGGAGACACAAAATCAAGCATCAGGTTAAAATCCGGAATTAATGTTGATATAAGGACTGTAGATGACTTTCAATATCCCTATGCGCTTCATCATTTTACAGGAAGCAAGGAACATAATACAGCTATGAGGACTGCAGCCAAAAAAGATAATATAAAAATGAACGAATACGGACTTTTTAAAAATGGCAATCTGATTAAATGTTCCGATGAGGCTGGTATTTTTAACTTTTTTTCAATGGACTGGATTCCTCCTGAGCTGAGGGAAAATTATGGGGAGATTGAGGCTGCAAAAAATAAGACACTTCCCAAATTGATAGAGGAAAAAGACATAAAAGGGATATTCCACATTCATACCACACATAGTGATGGGAATATCAGTATTGAACAGACCTGTAATTACCTGCAGAAAATGGGTTTCCAGTATGCCGGAATAAGCGAGCACAGCAGGACGGCCGCATATGCCGGAGGATTAAAGGATGTTGATATTAACCGGTACCTGGAAGAAATAGATAAATTAAATCAGAAATGCACTGGCTTTAAAATATTCAAGGGAATTGAATCAGATATTCTGCTTGACGGCAATCTTGATTATAGCGACCATATTTTATCTAAATTTGACTTCATCATTGCTGCAATCCATTCCAGTTTCAACCTGGGTGAAGAGCAGATGACGGATAGAATTATAAAAGCTATTGAAAATAAGTTTACAACAATAATAGCCCATCCCACCGGAAGACTGCTTCTGGCAAGAGATCCTTATAAAGTAGATATAATCAGAATAATAAATGCAGCAGCGGAAAATGATGTGGATATAGAACTAAACTCAAGTCCCTTCAGATTGGACCTTGACTGGAGAATGTGCAAGTATGCAAAAGAAAAGAGTGTAAAAATCTTTATAAACCCTGATGCACATAGCTTAAAAAATTTAGATGATTACAAATTTGGCGTGAATATTGCGCGTAAAGGATGGCTGGAAAAAGAAGATGTGCCAAATACCCTTTCCGTAAAGGAAATTGAAATTTATTTAAAGAGTAAAAAAAATAAAAAAACAAACTGAATATATATCTATTTACAGGCAATTTATCAAAGATGCTTATCCGGTAATATGAAAAATAAAAGGAACATAAAAAAACAAAATAACACTTACAGAGCTGTATATGAACCTGCAGTGAAAAATATAAATAAAATACTTGATATTTTAGACCAGGAATACCCTGAAGCTGCCTCTACCTCACTCAAGCATAAAAATGCCTTCGAGCTTCTTATTGCCACCATTCTTTCAGCCCAGAGCACCGATAAACTTGTAAATAAAGTCACACCATCCCTTTTTAAAAAATATAAGATCCCTGAAGATTTTGCCGGGGCTGACTTGATGGAGCTTCAGGAAGATATAAAATCAACAGGATTTTATAGAAATAAAGCAAAAAGTATAATCAACTGCTCAAAAGATATAGCCAGTAAATTTGGGGGTATAACCCCTGACAATATTGAAGATTTAACCACACTCCATGGAGTGGGAAGAAAAACTGCCAATGTAGTACTGTCAAATATATTCGGCAAGCAGGCTATAATAGTAGATACTCATGTAAAGAGAATCTCAAACAGGCTGGGGCTGACAACAAACTCAGACCCGGTAAAAATTGAATTTGATCTCATGAAAATAGTTCCTGAAGATAGCTTGAGTATCTATTCACATAGAATAATAGCGCTGGGAAGAACTATCTGCCTGGCTAAAAAACCTAAATGTCCCGTCTGCAGGCTTCTTAAATACTGCAGTTATGGACAGGAAAATGCGTAATCTACATTTCTTTACCTAATGTAGATTTTGCAAGTGAAGCGTGCTTTACACCCTTTGCCACTTTAAGTTTTGCTTCCAGTCCAAACACTTCGGCAATCTTGCCTTTCACAACTATTATTTCCAGACAGGTATTATGATCCAGGTGGACATGCTGACTGGAGATTATAATATCCTGGTAATCATGCTGAATATTTATAAGATTGTCCATCAGCTCCTTCTGGTGATGATTATAAACAATGATAATTGCTCCTGCCACCTCCTCTTCGCTTTCTGCCCACTGGCTGTCAACAAGCTCTTTTCTTATAAGATCCCTTAAAGCTTCAGAGCGGTTTTGATAATCCTTGCTCTTAATATAATCATCAAATTTCCGAAGCAGTTTTTTTTCTATGGATACTCCGAATCTTTTTAACTCATCCATTACCTATCTCCGATACCTATCCCTGATCAGTTGATTAAAAAAAATATAATTTCTCCGCCTTTTCCTTTTTTAGCCTTTTATCCCGATCTACTTGTAAATCAAAAAATTCTGGGCTTAGTTTAAAATTCTTTACTTTCATTCAAGAACACTATTTCGAGTCTTCATTCTCACCTTGCTTTAACATCTTTTAATACTATAACAGATAGAATTATCCCATACAACAAAGCCATTTTCCAAAAGGAAAAATAGCTAAAAAACACTAAAACTAAAAGTAATTAAAAAATAAGAAAACATTTGGACTTAACTGCAAATTAAAGTATATTATATATAACAACGTATATGAATAATTATAAGTAATTCTCTTTCGGCCAGGAGCATTATATACTAATCTAAAGTAACAGAAATGAAAATAGCAATTACAGCAGATGTGCATTTAAAGACAAAAGAAAAATCTCCTGAAAGGTGGAATGCATTATCAAATATCGTTGATAAGATACTTTCTGAAGATATTAAAACACTAATTATTGCAGGTGACCTATTTAATGAAGAAAGTCAAAATTACTCTGAGTTTGACCAGTTTTGTAAAAATGCAAAATATACCGGCAACCAGATTAAATTCTATATAATTCCTGGAAACCATGACCCATCCATTAAACAGCAGTATTTCACTTCAGGCAATATCAGAGTCTTCAGTAAATCTGAAATTATTAAATTAGTAGAATCACCCACTACCTTCCTTTTCATACCTTATCTACCAACTAAGTCTATGGGAGAAATTTTAGCAGAATGCAAGGAAAACCTACCCAAACTCTGGATTTTGATTGGCCATGGTGACTACATGGCGAGCCTGCGTGACCCAAATCCCTACGAACCTGGTATTTTTATGCCTCTAACCAGAAATGATATCCAGTACTATAACCCTGCTAAAATCATACTGGGTCACATACACAAAAAAATAAATATTGGCAAAGTTTATTATCCTGGTTCACCCTGTGGTCTGGACATAAATGAAACTGGAAAAAGGAGCTTTTTAATTGTAAATGCAGATACCTTAGAAGTAATTGAAAAAGTAATCGACACTGACTGCATATTCTTTAATGAAACTTTAATTTCCTTACCCACCACTAATGAATTTGAATATATAGAAAGAAAAATACAAGAAATGGTCAGAAAATGGAATATAGGTAAAAATGAGGCACCAAAAGTAAGAATTCGTTTAAAAATTAAAGGATATACATCTAATAAAAATAAGCTTCTTGAAATAACTAAAAAAACACTTAAAAATTTTACTTTTTATAACTATGAAGAACCTGACCTGACTGAAGTATCAATATTTAATGACCCGGAAAGAATAGCTATTGTGGAGAAACTAAGAGATGAAATTGAAAAACTTAAGTGGGATAATGAAATTACCTCAAAGGAAGATATTTTAGAAAAAGCTCTTCATATAATTTTGAAAGAATAATTATATTACAGGAATTAAGAATTTATGGGAATTAGGATTGATAAAATATCAGTAAAAGATCTGGGGCCAATTAAAAGTTTTATAGCTAAGTTTGGCATATTTAATCTTATATATAGTAGAAATGAGAAGGGAAAGACTTTTCTTACTGAATTTATAATTCGCTCTTTATTTAAGAATATCAACCGGTGGAGATACTTGAGAGAAGGAGGAAAAGGAAGAGTTATTATCAGTGGCTTAGAAAAACAAACGATTGATTTTTCTCCTTCCTCTCAGAAAAAATTAGAAGATTATTGGGAAAGTAGTGAAAAAGGACTACCTATATCAATAGCAAAACTCCTGGTAGTAAAAGGTGGGGAAGCCGGAATAGAAAACGGCGAGGGCATAAGTAAATTTCTAATTAAAGAAGTACTGTCCGGTATAAATATCCTGGATAAGATTGACAACGACAATAATATTTCAAAAACTGTAAAGCAAGCAGAGATCGATGGTAACCAAATTAGTATCCCACAGCGGGGTGAAGGAAAGCAGTATAATGACTCTAAAGATAAACTGGAGAGTATTGACAAACAATTCGAAGACATAGAATCGGAATATACACAAGGGGTATTAAAAACTTACAAGATGGAAGAAAAATCCCTACAAGATAAGTTAGCACACCTTGACAAAGCAAAAAGACACGAGACTTATCTAATTTCAGAAAAAATCAAAGAGTTAGATACAAAGCTAAATAATATTCCTGAAGATGAATTAAGCAAGATAGAGAATGAGCTCTATCTATACAAAAGTGAAAAAGAATCCTATAACAATTCAGAAGAGAAACATAAAAGCGCTCTTAAAGAAAGTAAAGACTTCAAGTGGCTGGAAAGTGCCTTGCCTTACTACAAAGATTTATCATCAAAAATTATAAAAAAACCCGGTAAATCCTTACTTTTCGTATGCGGTATTTTAGCAGTTACCGGCATAGCTACTGCAGTAGCTTTAATTTTTTTTCACCAGAAAATTTCTACTACTATATGGACTGCATATTTAGGAATTATATGTTTTTGTTTTTTGGGCTCGCTTGTATCTTCTCTTGCATATATCAAAAAATTCTATAATTTTTCAAAACAGTCAGGGCAAAATGAAGAGTTAAATAAAATTAAGGAAGAATTTAAAAACAGGATTGGTAAAGAATTAACAGATATTGCACTACTTGAATCAACCTTAAATAAGCAGAGAGAATTTAATAGCAAGTCAAGTACAATAGAAGAACAAATTTATGGTCATAATAAAAGACTCAGGGAACTACATTTTTCTATCAATCAGAAAATGGCAGGCTTTATTGAAAAAGAAGCCAGCGAGCAGGACTGGGATACAGCACTTAAAAATCTGAAGCAAAATAATAGAAGCCTGAGAGATCAAATTGGCAAGGAAAGGCAAGAATTAGCTAAACTGGGAGTATCGGAAACAGATTACCTTTCAGAAGATATAGGAATTAGATATAGCCAGCAGGAATATGAGAAAACCCAATCAGAACTTGAGCAAATCCGGGAAGAAATTAAAAACCAGGATGATAAAATTCAAAAGTTAAAATATAGAATCTGTGAAAAGACTAGAGATGACCCCAGTATTAAATGGGAAGAACTTATTGAAAATTTACGACAAAAAAGACAGGAAGCGCAAAATGAACTAAGGGAAGTTACCGCTAATATTGTGGCGGGCTTTAGCGTTCACAAAGTCATCTCTAAATTACGCGAAGAAGAAGATACGAAAATACAAGAAGGACTACAGTCAGAAGTAGTTTTAAGTCCCTTAAAAGATATTACTCAAAGATATAATAGACTTGCACTGAATAATGATAGGCTGATTGTTTCTGATCAGTATGATAATTTTGGTATAAGAGATTTAAGCACCGGAGCTATAGAGCAAGTAATGCTGGCATTAAGAATTGGATTTACTTTAAAACTATTAAGAGAGGATGCCCTCTTTTTAATTCTTGACGATGCATTTCAGCATTCGGACTGGCATAAGCGGGAAATTCTTATAAATAAATTGGTGGACATTACAAAAAAAGGATGGCAGATAATCTATTTAACTATGGATGACCACATAAAAGGGTTATTTGATAAAGTTGGTAAAGAATTTGAAGCAGGTAAATACAATAGTTTTGAGCTATAAGTTAAGTCATTCTATTTTAACATGTTAAGTGGAATGCACATATAACCTTATCTTTTTTTTCCAGTTTATTATATTCCTCAATTGCCTCAGCTGTATTTTTAATTATAAATCCAATCCCAAGAGAATTTAATTTATCTTTTACCTTCTGGTCAACCATCATAAGTCCGGAAGCGCCGGTTCCTATTATCAACAGGTCAGGTTTGTACTTTAATATCTCCCCGATATCTTCATCTGATAACAGGTGGCCGCTTTTCCGCCACCATCTCGAATTAATCTTATCGGGGAAAATGATAACATCCGATCTATAATTCTTACCGTCTATAGTTATACTCCCAAAACTATATGAATTTATAATCATGACATCGCCACCTATCGTATTAATGTTATAGCTAAATATATCAAAAATTATATACCGGTTCTTATTATAAAAACAGGAGCTTATCTTCTTTTATTTTTTTCCTTATCCTTTAGAATGCCCGCCTTTTCTTTTAAGGCAACATTAGAAAGTTCAATAAGTCTGCCGTGGGGGCAGGCTTCAATACATTTTCCGCATAGAGTACACCTGGTAAAATCAAATTCCGGAATAGCCTTTTCTTCATTCCAGATTATAGCCCCGTTTTCACAGGCCTTAAAGCACTTCTTGCAGTGCAGGCATCCCACATCACATTTCTCCCTGCCGGGAATATTCTTAAGGGACTGATAACTGCATAAATATACTATATTGGCATTTGCAGGCACCAGTTTTATAATTCCTATGGGACATTCTTTAACACACAGTCCACACCCGATACACTTGTCAGGATTTATTACAGCTACATTCATTTCCTTATCAATAGATATGGCATCATTTGGGCAAACTGCCATACAATCACCCAATCCGAGGCAGCCATAAGGACATTCTTTATATCCGCCAAGAAGTTTTGATGCGGCGTTGCATGTTTTTATACCGGAGTAATTGCCAATCACACCGGGATTTCCATAGCAGTGAACCACTGCCTTCTTATTTATTTTAGAAGAATCTACTTCAATACCCAGTGTTTTTCCCAGCCCCTTAAGCATCCCTGGCTCCTGCAGCACTGTAGCACAGGTATTGGTAAAAAATGTATTCTTATCTTTTGCCAGTGCCTGGGCATAGGCAAAACATCCAGGATACCCACAGGCGCCGCAGTTGACACCGGGAAGATGCCCTGAAATCTCTTCGGTTTTTTTAAGAGATTCAGGCTCTTTGGGGAGAAACCTGTTCACCATAAAAATCAGTATACCGCATACAATCCCTATTGCGCTTAAAATTGTTATAATTAATCCGGTATTCATAATTAAACTTAAATTCCTAAAACATTTTACATTTATACCATTCCGTTAAAGCCAACAAATGCCAGTGCCAGAAGTGCTGCAACCAAAAAAGCTACAGGCAGTCCTCTCATAGATTTTGGGGAATCAGCAAGATCAAGTTTTTCTCTTATGCCCGACATAATAATAAGCACCAGCGTGAAACCAATTCCTGCGCCCAGGGCACTTACTACACTTTCTAAAATTGAGTAATTCTCTGCTGAATTTATAAGTGTTATACCAAGCACTGTGCAATTGGTGGTAATCAGGGGTAAATAAATACCCAGCGCATTATACAGGATTATATTAGTTCTCTTTATAATAAGCTCTACTATTTGCACCAGAGATGCTATTACCAGAATATATATTACAATATTCATAAATTTCACTTTATACGGCACCAGTATATAGTTATAAATCACCGAAGTGGAAACAGAGGCAATTAACATAACCAGTGTTACAGCTATACCCATGCTGAAAGCATTGGATAATTTTTTAGATACCCCGAAAAAAGGGCAAAGCCCCAGAAATTTAGCCAGAACCATATTATTTACAATAACCATCGCTATAAATATTGTAAGAAGATTATTCACCCCTTATCACCCCTATCAATCTGAATAATGCCATCATAGTCCCTATTACCAGAAAAGCTCCCGGAGGAGAAATAAAAAAAATCAAGGGATGTGTAAATAGACCCGGCAGCTTGAATAGCTGTCTTTCAAATATTTCCAGGCTTCCGGTGCCCAGTATTTCCCTTAAAAATGAAATTATTATAAGAGCAATCGTAAATCCGAGCCCAATCCCCAGCGCATCGGCCGCAGAAAGTACCACTGAATTTTTAGAGGCAAATGCCTCAGCCCGTCCCAAAATAATACAATTTACCACGATTAGCGGAAGATATATTCCCAATGACTTGTGAAGCGGTGGCAAATACGCCTCAAATACAAGACTTAAAATGGTAACAAATGTGGCTATTACAACTATAAAGACAGGAATTCTGACCATAAGAGGTGTTGCTTTTCTTATGCTTGAAATCATGATATTTGAACAAAGAAGGACAAATATCACACCGGCACTCATGCCAAGAGCATTGGTGATGGAACTAGTAATCGCCAGAGTAGGACAGAGTCCTAAAACAAGTATAAACACAGGATTTGATATGACTATACCCTTTGCCAGTTCTTTCCAGAATCTGCTGCCGCTTTTTTTATCATCTTTTACATGTTGTTTCTGTGGATGACAGCTCTGCGGCTGCTTACTATTACTTCTGTCTTTATGATCATTCATTTTAATCTTCCATTCTTTTTATAATCCGGAATGGTAATATGCTACTTTTCCAGAGTATCTATTATTTCAACCATCTTTTTCTGAATAGCATCTACCACAGCTCTTGAGCTTATGGTAGCCCCGGTTATCGCGTCTATTTTACCACCCTCCGATTTAAGGGCAATATCACTTGCAGATAGCCCTTTAAACTGATCTGTAAACAAGCTTTCAGTTATTCTACTCCCCACACCGGGAGTCTCAGTTTGTGAAAGTATCGATACGCCTTTAATTCCAAAACCATTGTCCAGTCCAACTAGAATATCAATATCGCCACCATACCCGCTGCCTCTTGCCATAAAAGCATAACCGGCTCTTTCGCCATCCTCGTATATAATATATACTTCATCTTCAAGTTCATACTGGCTCATCTCAGGGAAAATATTTTCAAGAATGCCTTTGATTTCTTCTCTCTTCCTTGACTCCACTATAGATGAGGTGATGCTATTGACTGCTATCAATAAGACAACTGATACTATTACGATTACAGCCAGAAAAACAACAGGATATGCTTTGTTTGATAAAATTTTATTACGCATTTTTCTTTTTCTTCTGAAAACCAAATGGCTTTATTTTTACATATTTATCTATAAGGGGAGTAAATGCATTCA
>VGAU01000055.1 GCA_016870675.1 Actinomycetota bacterium
TCCTTTGTATAGATATTGGGTATGAAATTGCTTCTGGGCAGCACTGTACGGATTTGTGGCTCGTATACATCATAGCCGTGGTTTTTTAGATAGAGTGCAAAGTTTTTCATAACTACTTCCTTGTTGTAGTGAGAGACAGGCCTTTCCTGTTTGTTGTAGATAAATTCATTTATCATTGGTTTTGTAAGGTTTATGCCACTGTAGCCATTATAGAAGTAAAACCAATCAAAATGGCGTAAGTAATGCTCCTGCCGTTCGAATTTAAGACCTGTTTGTCTCTTTTCTTTGACATACTGAAAGATCATACCAGCCAGGTCACTTTTTAGATCATAAGTTGATTTCATTTATTAAAAACACCTCCTCAGGATCAAGTGCGCATTTGCGCAGCCCTTCTATATCAATCTTAAGATAAATACTTGTGGTATTTATGTTTTTATGCCCCAATACCTCAGAGATAACCGGCAGTGATGCCTGCGCTTCAAGCATATTTTTTGCAAGTGTGCTCCTTAGCGAATGCATTCCGTAACTTACACCCAGGGGAATAGCAAGACCTGCCTTTACCATGTAACGGCGCAGGGACTCATGAAATGAGGCTGTTTCCCCAAAGGTATTATAGGGAGGTCTGTGCCTGACAAACAGCCTGTCACAGATTGTTTTAGGCCGCCCGTTTTTTAGGTAATCAATTATTGCCCAGCCTATATCATCTAAGATGGGCAGCTCAATGGGCTGTTTTGTCTTTACCATGTTTAGCGATATTGTTTTACGGTTCCAGTCAAGTGAGGAAAGCTTCATGGCCCTGATATCGCTTACTCTTAGTCCCAGACGCACCACCATAAGTATTATGGCATAGTCACGTTTTCCCTTTGGATCCTCCCGGTCGATGGCTTTTAGTAGTTTTACTATATCGGCTTTTTTCCATGCATGCGGAATTGAAGAATTTCTCATCACCCGGACTTTTGGAAGAAGCAGAGATAAATCAGTTAAGGTAAAACCATTCTGATATATAAAGGAAAGATAATTTCTTAGAACATAAAGAATGGTGCCAATATATTTTACTGCGGCGCTATCATAGAGGGCCAGAAAGCCATCTATGTGCTTGAGTGTTATTTCATCTGATGAGCCAATGTAAACAGAATCAAGATAGTTTAAGAAAAGCTGCAGCTTGTCGGTATTTGAATTAATTGTTGCATTGGCGTATCCCCTGTGCCTGCATTCCTCCACAAACATCTCGTACTCACAGCTGAATCCTTCAGGGCATATAAACGGCTTTTTTATCCTTCTTTGCCGGTAAATAAACTTACCTGTGTCAATATAGCAAAGCAGCAGATGCAATGGCTTCATTCGCCGATTGATGTTAGGATTAAGTGTTTTTTGGTTAAAGCTTTCAAGCTTCATACCTGTTTTTAGATAAATGTAGGCCAGGCAGACTTTTTCATCAACTTTGGATATTTTGTATTCGTTCAGGTACTTTTTGAACACGTTAAACGAATTTATATAATTCTTAAGTGTTCCAGGTGCCTGGCCCTGTTTTTCTAGTGAGGCAATAATGTATTCTATTGCCTCGTGAATGCTTTTGTTTTCATTCATTGTAATCATCCTCCTATCTGGTTATGTAATAAATACATGAAACCATTATAGGGGTGATCAAAATTAAAATGGTGAGTGATTTATACAAATACAGGGTAAAACCACACTAAAAACCGATTCACTCACCATTTTACTTTACTCACCATATTGCCTCAAATGGGGAGCTCCCCATTTTCGCCACAGTTTTGCCACCCACCTGGTTGAAGCCGGGGTTGACCTTTTTAAGGTTCAAAAGCTGCTGGGCCATGCAAGCCTTGATACCACAAAAATCTATATTAATTTTAACAGCACACAGATGGCGAAAGCAGTCGATAGGTTGTAGGTATTAATATAATAAGTTATATAACTTAAAAGCTAAAGCATTATTAATCACTGATTATCCTTTTATATACAGAAAATATTTAGTAGGTAGAATTTCTGAAAAATTCCTTATAACAGTTCTGAGGCGGGACCCAAGATGTTAAGGAATAAAAAGCATGAGCCAGGGTAAAAGATAACTTGGGGTTTTTCTTTTTTTAAAGAATTATTTTATATATTTTCTACCATTTTTTGTTGTATAAAATCATAGCTGAGTCGCGCAGTCTTCAGTATAGCCTTCAGTTGATTGTCCTACTAATCTAAATATTTCATACCATACCTTGTTTGAGTAAGCCGCTAAGGTCCTCATTGGAGTATGAGAGTTTGAGCGTTGGTCGTGCACTTGCGGCGTACCGAGCATGCTTTGCATGCTTAATGTATTTGGCATATTTGGCATGCCCTTCATAAACAGCATGAGAGCACTTATTACGAACTGATCCGACTCTGTATCCCTTAAGGTTATAGAGAACACCGTCAACAAACCAACCAAGATGACGTCCATTCCAACCAAATAGATTCTCGTCCACTATGTACGCAACTGCAGGGCAAGACCAGAGGTATATGGAGTGCTCATCATCGTCAGCGATATACGCGATTGGGTGGCCGTGACCATCATAAAGCGTGGTCTCCACGTTTATCTCCTTTCGCTCAAACAATTCGGTTAAACGTTTTATGTGCAATAAATAACTAAAAATTTCCGTGATTATAAAATATTTTAAAATCAAATAAATCACTAGCATTCAAATCCGCTTTCAACCGATTTTTATACTAATTTTTTAGACTTTAAATATTTTAAAACTTAATTCATTTTATAATAAATCGTTTAGTATGCAAATAATTAGAAAAACAGCTAGGAGGGCGTGTTACTCAACTCAATTATAGTTGTGTATTTTACATTACTCTTAGCTTTCTAAAATGCTTTTTCTAGATATGCCTTTATTGTGTTATTTTTGCTATAATTTAAAAAAAGGTAAAACTAGAGGAGATATAATGATAGGTGTAAAAGAAGCTGCTAAAAATGCATATGAATATATGAAAGAAATACCAGGTTTTGAGGAAAGAATAGATATAGTAGTAGAAGAAGTAGAACTATCGGAAGATGAATCAACAGGTAAAAAATATTGGTTAATAACATTAGGATATCCAGTAGGTTTTAATATCTTACAACCAACATCTCGATCTAAAGAGTATAAAATATTTAAAGTTGATGCCGATACCGGTGAGGTTCTTTCAATGAAAATCCGGAATATTTAATGATTAATACTTATGTTGAACAATTATTAATAGAATATAAAAATAAAGGCGCAATAATTGATACGCCTTTATTATTGCTATATTTTATTGGTAAATATGATATTAATAGAATTAGAACTTTTAAAAGAACAGAAATATATTCAGAGGAAGAATTCTATATAATCGGTAATCTTATATTAGGGCACTTTTCTAAAATATTAACAACACCAAATATTTTAACTGAGATTAGCAATCTTTCAGGTCAATTAAAAGATAAAGAAAAATTTTATGAAAAACTAAAAACTGAAATTAATATACTTGATGAGAAATATTTTCCAAGTAAAACTTTATGTGAAAATGAAAAATTTAGTGAATTTGGCTTAACAGATATATCTATAAAGTTTTTAGCTAATAAAGAATACTTAATTATTACAGATGATTTACCATTCGTTAATTTCTTAGAAAACAAAAAAATTCCTGTAATAAACTGGAATCATATAAAAACAATGACTTTTACCCATTAAGGATAAATCTTTACTTTGACTTTTCCCCCAAAAACTGGTCCATTCATAATGTTAGTTTTTGCGAGGGTCCCCCATTTATTGGACACATAGAGTAGATACTTGAGTTAAGATGCATCTTTTCAAACTCTATTGGTGATTTATAGCCTAATGCTGAATGTAGCGAGGGTCCCCCATTTATTGGACACATAGAAAGGACCAGAAAAATGAAGTTACAACACGCACAGCTTCAGACACAGCTTTGCCACTCACCTAGTTGAAACCGGGGTTGATCTTTTTAAGGTTCAGAAACTGCTGGGCCATGCAAGCCTGGATACTACAAAGATTTATATTAATTTTAACAGTTCACAGATGGCTAAGGCTATTGATAGGTTGTAGACAGGGGTATGACAGTTATAGAATATAAAAACTAATAATGGGATGCCAGTTAATCCTAGAATATTTTTACCTTAAAATAATCTACCTTCGTACTTATTAAATTTTATTCTTTTGTTTATAACTTGTAACCCTGATAAAATAGTACATAAATCTCTGGTAAATAAAATACAAATTCCTTAAGGTGAAAATTTAGTATAGAAATATTAGATAAATTTATGCACCTTTAAAAAATTTATGAATACAGATTTATTTTAAGTAAGTTTTAAAATAGCACTTTTAAAACTCTTTATATAAGATTTTCATTTGTTAGAGGTGATTATTATATAAATTGTGGCAATTATCTGAAAAAGGAAAATTAGAATTTATTGATGACAAGTTTTACATTGAGGGTATTGATGGGAGATTAGTTCAGCAGGACACTAATAACCCAAAAATATATAATGGTTCTTTTATTATCCGTCAAAGATCAAGAGCTTTTGAAATTACTGTCTTCATCCCTGATATAGATCCAAATAGTTTAATCAAAAATAGTATGCAAAATGGATTAAAAACTGGCAGTATAATTCCTGAGAGTCATTACTATATTTTAGAGGGACTGGATTTAAAAGGAAGAAAATGGTATTCAAATGAGTTTTATCCAAGTTTCCATACTCATATAAATTATCGTGGCGCTCTTTTTAAAGGAGCTGCACAGGAAATATATTTTGAAAGAAAAACTGATTCAGCTAATATAAATAAAATTCATCTAGATTTTTTAGATTCATTTAATATACCAGCACATGAATTTACTGAAACTATTATACGTTCTGGTAAGAAAGAGAAAAAAAAGTTTACCCGAAATGTGTGGAGATTTAAAGACGGTGATATAAGTTATACATTTACAAATGAAACTTATGGTTTAAGCGTAGATGTTGAAAACAATAGAGCATTCCCTTCTGATTTTATTTCATATATTAACGAAACACTGTGGTTTGTTTTTGCACGCCTTATACATCCTTCGATTGAAATAGAGAGAAAAAATAATAGTGTAAAATGTTTATTACGGGTTCTAGAGAAACCTAGGCTTACACCATTGCTTAGCCCGTTAATCAGGTTAGATCATATTAATGCACCAACTATAGCAAAAGAAATGTTCATTAAATACATAAGATATATTTCAAAAAATAAAAGTGAACTACTTCATCCGATTTCTGTAGAATTAAAAAAGGTTATCCGTGCAAGCCAACATTCTCTAGATGCCCAGTCTTTGTTCGTAGCTGTTGCAGTTGAAGCGATTCTTAAATCACAATATCCTGAGATTGATATAAAAGAAGAAGAAGAAAATGAAGAAATTGATTTGGTGCAAGAAAATATTAAGAATTTTGATATCTCAAGTAGATTAAAAGATAGATTAACAGGTTTAATAGGAGCAATGAAAAAGTCTCACCCCAAAAATAAGTTAATTCAATTAAAAGAACGTGGAGTTATTAATGAAGAACATATTAAAGCCTGGGAACGTTTACGCCATACTGTAACTCATGGGGACATTGATAGTATAAATTTTAATGATAGATGTAATCTTTGTAGTGTGGTTAGTCAATTAATGTATTTACTTGTTTTTGATTTAGTTGGCTACAAAGGCATATTTACAGATTACACGAAAGAAGGTTACCCGGATTTACATTTCCCATTTCGGTTTAAAAAAAGTTAGAGATAATACAAATTTTATAATTGTTACAAAAAGGTAAACCCAGGTTTACCTTTTTATTATATTGCTTTTAATAACTTTATAAGCTAATGATCTAATTATTTTACTTTCTTTATAACCTTAGATAAACTACCCCAGACTGAAGTCAAATCATCATTTATTTCTTTTAAATTGTCTCCTAAAACAGTAACCTCTCCGGCATTAACCCTGTGGGTTAATTGATTTAGGTTATTTCCAATCCTCTTTAAATCTACAATAAGATCCCTTATTCCCGGTATTACTATTATATTTTTATCAAGTATACACTTTCTTATATATTCACTTTGGTTGTAATATGTTTTGGACCTTTTATCCCTAAAAGTCATATATTCTTTATCATCCAGGTAACAGGATATATGATGTTTTCTCTTCCTTTCCGGACGCTTTATGTTCAAAATATCTATCCTTTCTAATTAAAGGGTTTGGGGATTTCCCCAATTTAAAGTACGTGTGGCACACATACATATCTTGCCTATATTTTTTATTTAATATTACTTTTTTACTCAGTTTAAAGTGCTTCCAGACAGCATAAAGGGAAAGAAATCTTTTTACAACTTTTACTTAAAACTTACTATTTTAACGGCTAATCGTTATTTGATTTGAGTTTAATTAAAATTACTTAACTCCTGCTAGCTGATACTGGTATGCTGCTTCCTGCGCAGGGATTGTACCCAGAACCTGTCCTTCGTCAAGGTAGTATTTTCCTTTGCGAGCATAAACCGCTAAAGCTATTTATCCCTCTCAATTCTCCTTTCAGGAGAACCGGAAAATCTCCACCTTGACTGTAAGGACAGAACCTTAGTCCTGTTGCCCTAAGAAGGAAGCGCATTATGTTTTTTTATAATAATAAATAGATAACCACTATATTTTAATCTTAGTTTTTGAAGGAATTAATTAATGCCAAAGGGGCAAGATTTAAAATGACAGATAATGATTCTTTAAGAAATATAATTGAGAAAGATTTAATTAAGATAATAAAAGGATTATCTTCTGCGGATCTAATAAATGTCTATAAGAATTTAAGTGGTATGAAAATTTGTATCAATAATGATTTACAAATCAGAGAAAAAAGCATTCCATCAAAAAAAGATATAATAAAAGAATACAGTACAAACTTGCAGTCGCAGAATAAAGCCGATTCAACCGTTAAAGACTACCTGGGTGCAGCAGGTAAACTTACCTCATATATGGGAAAAAATAGAATTGAATTTGAATCTTTGACTATGAGCGATATTGATAGTTATCTTTCTTTTATTAGATCCAGGAATATCTCAAACAATACCTACGTAAAGATTTTAAACTGCATAAGATCATTTTTAAAATTTCTTTACGGGAGAAATTACATAGATAAGGACCTTGCCTCCTTTATAAAAGTACCACCAAAGGTAAAGCCAATAAAAGAAGAGCTCTCAGACTTTGATATAAAAAAGATTAGAAATTATCTTTTAAAAAGAAAAGAAAATTACAGAAATGAAAATTTAAGGGATGAAATAATCTTTAGCCTGGGGATTGACTGCGGTCTAAGAAGACAGGAGTTTATAAACCTAAACTGGGAGGATATAAATTTTAAAGAAAATTCCATAAGTATAAAAAATTCTAAAGGGCGGAAAAACAGGCTTGTCTATTTTAATAGCAATCTGGGTGAGCTTTTGTATTCATACAGGAAATTAAGCGGTAAATATATAAGTGCCCTAATCAGGGGTGCACATGGAAAAAGACTAACAAAATGCTCCCTTCAAAATATAATATCGAGAATTTTTAAAGAATCAAAAACATACAGGGAGAATCTTACCCTCCATAGCTTGAGGCAATATGGTGAGTAAAGTAAAATGGTGAGTGAATCGGTTTTTAGTGTGGTTTTACCCTGTATTTGTATAAATCACTCACCATTTTAATTTTGATCACCCCTATAATGGTTTCATGTATTTATTACATAACCAGATAGGAGGATGATTACAATGAATGAAAACAAAAGCATTCACGAGGCAATAGAATACATTATTGCCTCACTAGAAAAACAGGGCCAGGCACCTGGAACACTTAAGAATTATATAAATTCGTTTAACGTGTTCAAAAAGTACCTGAACGAATACAAAATATCCAAAGTTGATGAAAAAGTCTGCCTGGCCTACATTTATCTAAAAACAGGTATGAAGCTTGAAAGCTTTAACCAAAAAACACTTAATCCTAACATCAATCGGCGAATGAAGCCATTGCATCTGCTGCTTTGCTATATTGACACAGGTAAGTTTATTTACCGGCAAAGAAGGATAAAAAAGCCGTTTATATGCCCTGAAGGATTCAGCTGTGAGTACGAGATGTTTGTGGAGGAATGCAGGCACAGGGGATACGCCAATGCAACAATTAATTCAAATACCGACAAGCTGCAGCTTTTCTTAAACTATCTTGATTCTGTTTACATTGGCTCATCAGATGAAATAACACTCAAGCACATAGATGGCTTTCTGGCCCTCTATGATAGCGCCGCAGTAAAATATATTGGCACCATTCTTTATGTTCTAAGAAATTATCTTTCCTTTATATATCAGAATGGTTTTACCTTAACTGATTTATCTCTGCTTCTTCCAAAAGTCCGGGTGATGAGAAATTCTTCAATTCCGCATGCATGGAAAAAAGCCGATATAGTAAAACTACTAAAAGCCATCGACCGGGAGGATCCAAAGGGAAAACGTGACTATGCCATAATACTTATGGTGGTGCGTCTGGGACTAAGAGTAAGCGATATCAGGGCCATGAAGCTTTCCTCACTTGACTGGAACCGTAAAACAATATCGCTAAACATGGTAAAGACAAAACAGCCCATTGAGCTGCCCATCTTAGATGATATAGGCTGGGCAATAATTGATTACCTAAAAAACGGGCGGCCTAAAACAATCTGTGACAGGCTGTTTGTCAGGCACAGACCTCCCTATAATACCTTTGGGGAAACAGCCTCATTTCATGAGTCCCTGCGCCGTTACATGGTAAAGGCAGGTCTTGCTATTCCCCTGGGTGTAAGTTACGGAATGCATTCGCTAAGGAGCACACTTGCAAAAAATATGCTTGAAGCGCAGGCATCACTGCCGGTTATCTCTGAGGTATTGGGGCATAAAAACATAAATACCACAAGTATTTATCTTAAGATTGATATAGAAGGGCTGCGCAAATGCGCACTTGATCCTGAGGAGGTGTTTTTAATAAATGAAATCAACTTATGATCTAAAAAGTGACCTGGCTGGTATGATCTTTCAGTATGTCAAAGAAAAGAGACAAACAGGTCTTAAATTCGAACGGCAGGAGCATTACTTACGCCATTTTGATTGGTTTTACTTCTATAATGGCTACAGTGGCATAAACCTTACAAAACCAATGATAAATGAATTTATCTACAACAAACAGGAAAGGCCTGTCTCTCACTACAACAAGGAAGTAGTTATGAAAAACTTTGCACTCTATCTAAAAAACCACGGCTATGATGTATACGAGCCACAAATCCGTACAGTGCTGCCCAGAAGCAATTTCATACCCAATATCTATACAAAGGA
>VGAU01000056.1 GCA_016870675.1 Actinomycetota bacterium
TGGAAATCTGTCCCTGTGGTACGGGTTATAATTTCTTCCTCATGCCGTACATCAACCAGCCAGTAGCCTCTGACCCTGAAAGCTCCTTCCAGATCCGACTGAAGGGCAAGACTATGAAAGCTCTGATGGGACCCACTGTTCCCTACAGCGGTGATCATATTGAACTTTCAGACAACGGGCGTGATTATGCCTCCACCATTGGCATTGGTGCAGTATTGGAGACCAAGTTTACCTGGCCTGAGGGAAAGCAAAAGCTTACGCCAGAGCGGGAACAGCTCATGAAGAAATGGCTTACCATTTACAAGGAAAAAATGTTGCCACAGGGTATTTATCAGGGGGAGTTGTATGATATTGGCTATGATGTCCCGGAAACACATGCTATAAAAAAGGGCAGGGTCATGTATTATGCATTTTTTCACAAATCCTGGGTCTCCCAGGATTTGGCACTGCGCGGTTTAGAGCCGGGTGTGACATACACATTGTTTGATTATGTTAATGGAGTAGATTATGGAATTGTACAAGGACCGGTGGCTACCGTGAATATTTCCTTTGAGCATGCCTTACTTCTGGAAGTAAAACCCACATAGGTGACAGAATGAAGGGAACAGTGCACAATTGGAACGGGTTTGATTTTGGCCCTGGACCACAACCGAAGCAAAGGCTGTACCAGGGGCCATTCCCCTTTGAAGAAGTACCTGGCTGGAATGTAGTGATGGTCACTACCCCTTCACTTGACGTGGTGCATAATTTTGGATGTGGTTTTATCACCTATATGGTAGATGAAGTGGGAGTACCCTACCGGGACAAACACCAGCTCCACGCATACCTGGATGAACTGGCAGCCTTCCCCTTGGGTAATATCCTGTATATCCGGGTGAACTGGAAGGATATACAGAAGCGGCCCAGGCGACTTGACCTGCCAGCCCACTGGCATATGACGTTTGAGCTGGCAGAGAAATATAAAAAGCGAGTAGCGTTCAGGGTAATGATCTCCAATCCGGATATTCCAAACCTGGCAGTCCCCGAATTTGTGGAGCAGAGAGTGCCCATGGTAAAGATAGGCAAATATCTGGGCAGGATGCAGTATGAACCTGAGTACAATAATCCTTATTTTCGATCTGAATTTCTGGAACTGCACGAGCTCCTGGCAGCCAGATATAATGGTAATCCGCTGATTGAGTTTGTCGATACAGCTATGTACGGTTTCTGGGGTGAGGGGCACACCTGGCCCTATGATTTCACATCATTAACTGACCAGGATACGGCCTGCCGGACATTTCTTGATCTGTTTGTCATACAACGTCGCTTGTGGTCCAAAGTACCCCTGGTTACCAACACACAGCCAGATTTTAGTCATGCTGGCAATGATGTCCTGCTAGATGAAACTGTAAAAACTCACAACTGGATTCGTACCGATACCATTTTTATAGAGAACCAGCAAATAGAAACTCTAAGCAACCGGCCTGCCTGGTGTGCTGTCATCTCTGAAACCAGTATTTCAGATGTAGAGGAGGAAAATCTGTTTCTTGATGAGTCTGTTACACTGTCAGATAATATTGTATATCATGTGAAGGATATTGGTGCCAATTACTGGTCATTATGGAACTGGCATAAAATATCAGCTTTCCGGTTAAAGAAGTATCATGCACATTATCCATCGGCAATTAGTTACCTCGCTAAGAGCATTGGGTACCGGGTGCGGCCTTCCTGGATCTGGCACTTCAAAAAAGAGGATATACCTGGTCTAGTCATTGGGTTTGTCAATGACGGGATTGCTGGAGTTCCTGGGGTGCTTGAGATAGTAGTGGAACGGACAGATGGTGCAGTACTTGCTTATGGAGATCTGGATGCCGGGTATCCACTACCGGGAAAGGTTCGGCAGGCTTTATTTATGCTCCCTGCGGAAACAGTTTGGGAAGGACTACGCCTGAAAGCATACATACACGTCAAAGGCATGAAATACCCTGTGCGTTGGGCGTGCAAACAGAAGCTGACAGGTGATGGAGCACTAATTCTACGCTTGACACGTGGGCTATCATCTAAAGTTTAAAAATGTAAACTCCCAGGGCTATAACTGACTACGTAGGATAGATAATCTAGCACTATTCTTCACACCATAAGTGGAGCTTCTATTACTGCGGATTTAGCGGAATAGATGGAGTAAATGCTGCTATGTCTGCCAGGCTTTCTTTTTTGTAGAAAAAATTGTATCAGATCAGACTGTGATGCCAGTGTTAACACTTTTTTGGATATAAGTGGTATAAATGACCTGTATTGACACAGTAAATGCTGGCGCCTAAAAACAATTCTGGTTATACCGAAATCCAAACTCAAGTGCAGGCAAATAAATATCTCGAATATTCAAACCTCTGAATTGGAAATATCGCCTGCTACGGTCTGGGCAGGAGCTGGCGCATATTCTCCTGGTAGACTTTTTTCAAGACCCTGGGTGGCAGTTTAATGCCATAAATGAACCAGCGGCCTTGGCCAGGCACTTCAGATGTATCATAGTTGAAGTACTCATCATAAGTTTCTAAGAAGCGATAGTAGTTCTGGTATATACCCGGAACCATGCCCATGTCGGTTCCAAATACAATCCGGTTCTGGTATTTAATAAAAAACTCCCGCGCTGTGTAGGGCTGTCTACCTAATTCCGCCAAGCGGGCGGAAATGTCAACATAGAAATTAGGAGCTTCATCCAGCAAACTGCCTACCCAGCCCAGGTTTTCTGCATAACAGCCTACATGTGCACCGATAAATGTTGTGCGGGGATGGCTCTTCACCAGGCAGCGCAGGCCTTCCAGGATCTCAAGCAGCGGCGGATATGGGGGCGATTGAAAATGCCAGTCTGGGTGGTGCTGCAGTTCCTCCAAGCGCTCATTGGTGGCCTCCAGGGGACGGAAGAAAGCCGCTGGATCACCCACATGAATGACGGCAGGCAGCTTAAGTTCAGCCGCAGTATCCCACAAGGGATCTAGACGGCGGTCATCCACACGAATCAGCTTGCCTGTATGATCCTTGACCTGCAAGCCAAATGATTTCCATACCTTCAGCCCTTGAGCACCCCAGCTGCACTGTTTGCGAAACTCAGCAGCTGCCCAGTCGCCAAAGCTATTGCCTTTTTCTTCAAACTGGAACATGTCAACTCCGCCGAATACGTAAAACCGTTCTGGGGCGGTTTTTTTAAAATGATTCAAGTGTTTGATCAGGTACTGTTCACCAAAACCACCATCCAAATCCACCATCACCTCAACACCGACCTCATCCATCAGGTCAAGGAGTTCCTTAACTGGTCTGTCTTCCCAGGGATGTCCAAACTGGGAGCCGATATGGTTGTGTCCATCTATCAATGGTACCAGCGGTTTGTTCACCAGATGGGTTTCGGTTACCAGTTCTGGCCGTGGACGATAATCTTTAAGTAGAATGTCAGACACCGCAGGGTCCTCCTTCCTTTAAACTATGCTTTTATTTTATGTTATGCTTTTTCTTATACAAAGAAAAATCCCAATGCTACTAAGTATAATAATGTCGGTGATCTTGAGCACTGAAGTCAGAACTATAATATCATACAACACGCCTTTCAATAAAGCATTACAGTAGTAACATTAGCAATTCATCATCTTTGTATATAACGAATGAGGTATTATTTAGAAGTTGGCAGTATAATTTCTGCTTCGCACAATCCTTTGGAGGATAATGGAATTAAATTTTTTGGAAAAGATGGTCAAAAACTTACGGATGAGCAAGAAAAGGCAATAGAAGACTATATGCTTGATACAGATATAGAGAATTTATTGCCAGTTATAAGAGTAATGGCAGAAGCAAAAACTATGGATATGTAAGCGATATTGTAAATCAACTGTCTGCTATCATCAGAGAATGCAGTAATTTATCGTATTGTTATTTAGGAGATTTCAATTCCAATTTTAATAATCTCTATAATTAATTCTTTCGTCTTTTGTAAAAGCATACAGAGAGAATCTTATTATTTAAAAATTTTAGAAATTTCTCTGAAGTAAATTCCATAAAATTCTTTAAAAACATTGACAATATAACTTTATTCAGTAGTATTTGATTATATAGTTCACAATGATTCAAATATATTAATTAAAGTTTATATAGAGTTTGTAATAATTTATTATCTAAAATTAAAGGAAATAAGGGAAAAGGTTGATAATAGTAAATTAAGAAAGGAATCAGAAGAAAAATCCATTCCAATAGTAGATTTACTACTAAGAAAGATAAAGGACATTTTACAAAAAGAAAAAATTAATTGTACTCTATTCTCGGTTTGTTCCAATTCAGAAAATGTTCTTAAAGCTGCACTTCGCGCAGCAAAAAGAGCACATGCTCTTATAAAGTTCGCTGCCACTCTAAATCAAGTGGATATAGATAGGGGGGTACACTGGATGGAATCAAAATGATTTAAAGAAAGAAATCTCGGAAAGAATAATGAGGGTTGGCCATAATAGTGGTTTGATTTCAGGACCGACCCATAATGTTCAAAATGATACAAACATTGAAAAGGTTAAATATTTTTTCAATTATGCAAGAGAGATTGGATAGTATTCTATAAAAGTTAAATAAAGTTTATAACAATAGTTAAGAGAGTGGTAGAATAATAGCAAAGGAGGGAAAGGTTTTATATGAATAGCAAAGGAGATCTATTTATAGAAGAAAGACAAGATAAAATTGTTAAATATATAGAGGAAGTAGAAAAAGCCACTATAGAAGATATTATGAGTCTTCTAAAAATATCCAGGTCTACTGTTAGAAGATACTTAATTAATCTTGAGAGGAAAAACCTGATAATTAGAACCAGGGGTGGAGCTTTAAAGAAAAAATATTTTAAATATGAATTTTCTTTAAATGAGAAAAAAGATCTAAACTTAGATAAAAAGAAGAAAATAGCACAAATTGCAAAAAGATTTATAAATGAAGGAGATATTATATATATAAGTGGTGGAACTACAACATTGGAACTGGCTAAAATTTTATTTGATGTAAAAGATTTGGTTGTTTTTACAAATGCTATAAATATTCTTTTAGAATTGGCTAATAATTCTGGTATAGAGATTAAATTAGTTGGAGGAGATTTTAGAAAAAAAACATTTTCTATGGTTGGTCAGGAAGCTATTAATTATCTCGACAGGTATAATTTTGATAAAGCTTTTGTGGGTGTAAATGGTATTTCTGTAAGTGAAGGGTTTACAACTCCAAATGAGTTGGAAGCAATAGTAGATGGAGAGGTAATAAGGAGATCTAAGGAGGCATTTATATTAGCTGATGAAACTAAATTTGGAGCTGTAGCTTTTTCTAATATATGTAAAATAGAGGATGTTGACTATATTATTACCAATAAGCTAATAAATTCAAATTTAGTCAGAGATATTCAGAAGAATGAGGTAAAGATTGCATACGAGTAGCTGATATCAAAGTTAATAGCGAGGATTCATTAGGAAGAAGATAAAAAATAAATATTTTTATCTTCTTAGCTATTTTTTGTTCTGATTCCAAACATTCTTAGGTCTACTGAAAGCATTATATCAATAAATTATCTTATATTCTAATTGATAGTTAAATTATTTGTGTAAAATTTTCTGCATAAAAATAATTTTACAATATTAGAGTCCGGAATGATATAATTTATCCATTTTTAAAAGCTTCTGTTATAATATTCAATTATATTCTTATTATATAGCTAAAAACCTTAAGCAGAAATGTGGATCAGCCGAGAAATCTTGCAAAAAGCGTTACAGTAGAGTGAGGATTAATGGAAATATTTGGAATTGGCACTGATATAATAGAAGTAGAAAGAATCAAGTCAGCTATTAAGAACAATTCAGGATTCTTGAATAGAGTT
Organism: Actinomycetota bacterium; assembly: GCA_016870675.1. Classification (GTDB taxonomy): domain Bacteria; phylum Actinomycetota; class Humimicrobiia; order Humimicrobiales; family Humimicrobiaceae; genus Hydromicrobium. Next base: position 5,864 of record VGAU01000056.1, read on the forward strand.
TACACTGAAAATGAAATAGATTACTGCAGAAAAAAAAATAAGGGCAAGTATTCAAGTTTTGCTGCCCGTTTTGCAGCAAAAGAAGCAGTTGCCAAGTCATTAGCTGAAGGGGTCAGCAAGAATATATCTCTAAATGAAATTGAACTGACAAATATGGATACCGGAGCTCCTTTTATAAAATTATACGGAAAAACTTATAAATTCAGCAAGAAGCTTAAGATTAAAGAAATAAAAATATCAGTTTCCGCAACAGAAAATTTTGCAGTAGCCTATGCGGTAGCAATTATATAATTTAAAATTACCAAAAGGTTAATTTTTTTATTAAAATTATAAACTACAGTACTTTTTGTTATATTAAATAATTTAATATAGGTAGAATTAGTATTTAAATATAGCTAGAAGAGAAATGAAATTAAATAGAATTCTAAAAGGGAGTAGAATAGCAGAGATTGATAGTAAGGCTATAAGCGGTGGAATTGATTCAAAATCGCTTATGAAGAATGCCGGCAGTGGAGTATCTAAGGAAATCATAGGTGATTTTGAGAATAAGAAGCTCAAGAGAGCTGCCCGCGGTCTGGTTGTCTGCGGAAGCGGGAATAATGGTGGCGACGGATTTGTAGCGGCTAAAGACTTAATGAACTATGGAATGAGAGTGATTGTATTTCATATATCTCCGGTTGAGGAATTTAGCCCTGACAGCTTATTTTATTTTAAGGAACTTAAAGAGGCTGAAAATAGTGATGTATATTATTTAAATCTGGAAGATAAAAAAATAAGTTCTTTATTTAAAGAAGAGTTAGAAAAAGCTGATTTTATTTTAGATGCCATATTTGGAACAGGCCTGCACACAAAGGATGTTTACGGACCTGCAAATGAAATAATTGAAAGTATAAATTCAGCTAAAAAGAAGAACAGAAACCTGGAAATTTATTCTGTTGATATTCCCTCGGGTGTGGATTCTGATAATGGAAAAATTTTAGGAACAGCGGTACGGGCAGATAAAACAATAACCTTTGGCTGCAAGAAGATAGGGCTGGTTAATTATCCCGGAGCAGATTTTGCAGGGAAGATTAAAGTTATTGATATAGGCATTCCAGAAAAATATTACAGCCAGTATGAGCAGATTTTTGAACCTGATTTCCAGTGGGTAGCTGAAAATATTCCTGTAAAAGAGTCATGGACGTATAAATATAAAGTTGGAAACCTGCTGGTAATAGCAGGTTCTGTAGGGTTTACCGGTGCAGCTTCAATGACCTGTATGGGTGCCTTAAGATCCGGGGCAGGGGTGGTGACTCTTGTTTGTCCCCGGGAGTTAAATGGTATTTTTGAGGAAAAATTAACAGAAGTAATTACTTATCCGGTTGAACAAACAGAAGATATTTCTTTACACATAAATAGTCTAAATGAAATATTAGATTTAAGCGATAGATTTAATGCACTGGCAATAGGTCCTGGACTCTCAAGGAATCCAAGTACAATGTGCCTGGTAAGGGAGCTGTTAAAAAATATAAAAAAACCGGTAGTGCTGGATGCTGATGGACTGCATGCACTTTATGGACCGGGAGATGTTGAGAGTAAAAAAAATCTTGACCTGACAAATGTTATAATAACACCTCATGCCGGAGAATTGTCAATAATAATGGGTTTAGGCATGATCCCTTTAGAAGACAGGATTAAAATAAATCTGGAAGTTGCTGGAAAATATAAATTAATATCTGTACTTAAAGGAGCTAGGACTGTAATTTCTGATTATAAGGGTACGACCTTTATTAATCCTACTGGAAACTGGGGGATGGCATCAGCAGGTACGGGTGATATACTAACAGGTATTATTAGCTCACTTCTTTGCCAGGGAATGGGTCTAATGGAAAGTGCTGTATGCGGAGTCTTTATCCATGGACTAGCGGCAGATATTATGGTAAAAGAAACCAGCAGGACTTCTCTTATCGCAACGGATCTCCTGGAGGGTATTAAGAGAGTTTTTTTAGAAATAGAAAAAATTAAATATTAAAGGTGTTTAAAATTAATAACATTAAATCAATGGTTTGAAAACATGGTTATTTTAATGCGAACTTTATGCAAGAAAATAGTGTAATAAATAAAAGGTTTGCCTGGGCTGAAATTAATTTAGCGCACCTTGACCATAACCTAAAAATAATTAAATCATATGCTTTCTCCAAAGACATAAAAATAATGGCAGTAGTTAAAGCTGATGCTTATGGCCATGGGGCGATAGAGATTTCAAGGCAGGCAATAAAAAGCGGAGCATATGCGCTGGGAGCGGCGCTGGTTGAAGAGGGAACCGGGCTAAGAAAATCGGGAATTGATGCACCTATATACGTTTTAGGTGAAAGTCCTGCTGGAGCAATAAAAGAGGCTTTAAAGCATAATTTAATTCTATGTATAAATTCATATAAGTCAGCTCAATTTATATCTAAACAATGCAGTAAAATTGGAAAAGAAGCAACTATAAATATAAATGTGGATACAGGGATGAACAGGATAGGAATAAATTTTAATGATGCTGCCGACCAGATTTCAAAAATAGCAGCTCTTCCCAATTTAAGATTGGAGAGCATTTCTACACATTATTCCTGCGCCAGCAGCAGGGAAAGCTCTTATACTGAACTGCAGTGGGCTAGGTTTAATGAAATTATAAGACAGGTAAAAAGTAGTAGAATAGCAGTAAAATATTTTCACTGTGCCAACAGCGCAGCCTTTTTCAGGTACAGGAATATGCATCTGGATATGGTAAGAACTGGGATTTCCATATATGGCTTAAATCCTTATGACGGGGAGTATAATGATTGGCTTGGTCCGGAAACAGGTAATGTTATATCCAGTTTAAAACCAGTGTTTAGCCTCAAAGCCAGGATATCTTTTATAAAAAGTGTTCCGGGGGGCGAGGCTATTTCATATTGCGGCACTTTTAAAACTAAAAGAGATAGTATAATTGCAACTGTACCTGTAGGCTATGCGGATGGTTATTCAAGGTTGCTGTCGAACAAAGCTATGGTTTTAATTAATGGAATGTCTGCACCAGTAGTAGGGAATATTACTATGGACCAGTTTATGATAGATATTACTGATGTTGCAAGGAGTAATAATATTAGTGTTGGTGATGAGGTTATTCTAATGGGTGATTCTAAAGGACAGAGAATAACTGCAGAAGATATTGCACAACTGATGGGGACCATAAATTATGAAGTAGTGTGTATGTTTAAAAACAGGATTCCAAGGATTTATATAAAATAAAAAAATAAATCAGTTTTAGATAAAGTATTAAATAATTTTAAAGAATTGAAGACACTTTTTATTAATGTTAGAATAAGAAAAATTATTACCAATATCATTCATTAATTCAGGAGGAATAATG
>VGAU01000057.1 GCA_016870675.1 Actinomycetota bacterium
TTCTTCTTTTAAAGCTTTCTCGCTTTTTACCTTCTCGCCAGAGACAATTCTCTTCTTCTGAATTAATTTCGCCTTGAACCTTCCCTCCTTCTCCTCTTTATCAAGCTCTCTATCAATTACACTCTTAATACTTGATTTCTTTTCTTCTTCCCAATCCATTCTTGTCTTTGGTTTTTCTACAGCTTCTACTGGCCGGGCAGTCTTTTGTTTTTCTTTTACTTTAATTTCAGTTTTCTTTTCAATTTTAGCCGCTGATACATCTTTTTTCTTGCCTTTAGTTTTAACTTCCGGCTTTTTAGCTTCTTTGATTGGAATCCCGGTTTTAGATTGAGGCTTGCCCTCAGGCTTGGTTTTGATCTTTCCTTTTAACTGACCATCTTTTAAATTTTTTGATTCAGCCTTATCTTTTTTCTTAATTTTATTTTTACTATCTTCTTTTTTAGCGTCCATAACCCTTTAAAACTACCCGTAATTTACCATTGATATTTATAATAATTGCTAAATCTTTCAATCATTTATTATGTTTTTTTACCTGATAGTTACTGTTTAACCCCGGTATCTTCTCCTTTGCTCTTCAATCTTTCTTCTCTGGCTTCATCTAATTCTTCCTCAAATTGTCTTTCGCTCTTTATATCAATTTTCCAACCAGTTAATTTAGCTGCCAGCCTTGCATTCTGACCTTCTCTTCCTATTGCTAAAGAAAGCTGATCACTTGAAACTACAATTAATGCAAACTTCTTGTCTTCATCAGTTAACACTTTTAGAACTCTTGCCGGGCTCAGAGCATTTTTTATAAAAGTTACAATATCATCACTATATTCTACAATATCTATTTTTTCTCCTCCTAATTCTTCGACAACCATTTTAACCCGCGAGCCTTTAGGGCCTACACATGCTCCCACAGGATCCACATTTTTCTCATTGGAGCTAACAGCAATTTTAGTTCTATAACCTGCTTCTCTGGCAACACTTTTTATCTCTACGATTCCTTCATAAATTTCAGGTACTTCTAATTCAAATAACTTTCTAATTAAACCAGGATGCGTCCTGGATACTATTACCTGAGGTCCTTTTGTTGTTTTCCTTACATCTGAAATATAGCACTTTATCCTTTCGCCATGTTTATATCTCTCCCTTGGAACCTGCTCATACGGTGGAAGTAATGCCTCTACTTTACCCAAGTCTACCAGAGTAAATCTAGAATCACTTTGCTGGATTATGCCAGTTACCATATCTCCTACTCTATCTTTAAATTCTTCATACATAATCTCCCGCTCTGCTTCTTTAAACCTCTGTCTTATTACCTGTTTAGCAGTTTGGGCAGCAATTCTTCCAAAATTATCCGGGGTAACTTCTACCTCATTTCTTTTAATGCTATCCTTTGCCGTTCCATCTTCACTTTCACCTTCATCTAAAATTTTAAACACTTTTATCTCACCTGTTTTCATGTTTATATCTGCCCGGCAATCATATTCTACCTTATAATTTTTTTTATAGGCTGAAACAAAGGCAATTTTAAGAGCTTCTATTATAGTATCCATTTTTATGCCCTTTTCCTTTTCTAATTCTACTAATGCTATCATTAATTTTTTATTCAACCTGATCACCTGTTTATGAAAAAATTTAAGCTAAAAAAAAGTGGGGCTCGCCCACTATTTTTTTAACTATTCACATTAAAATTTCTTTAAGAGTATATCACAAAATAAAAAAAATTCAATTAAAGTCTACATAAGATACCATCAAATCTTAGGTAACAAGCGCAAAATTTTTACATTGTCATGGTAATTTAAATTTTTTATCACACCCACAATGACAGATAGCGTAACGATAGTACAAGAAGTTATATGAAACGAAGTAAATAACAATTTGGGTGGAACATTGTAATCTCTGTTATAGGAAGCTGCACCAATCATACAGTTAAACTATACCGGATTTCAATCAGTTTCTCTCCCAGGTTTATTTCTTTTTTCGTTCCATCAAATAAAAATCCTTTCTTTTCATAGAAGTTTCTTGCAATTCAATTTGATTGACTTTTTACCCATTCTGCAATATCTTCAATGACGACTTGAGCTACGTTACCAGGTTTTGTGTACTCATCAGGGGTTGACTTACCAGTTCCAGAGATAAAAAGATGGTTTAAGTCTAGATAGAATTTTAAACATACTCTATCTTGTCCAGCCAAACCTTCTTCCCATTCCCTAAAGTCTTCCATTGTGACCTGGTAATCTCGCCCTCCTTGAAGGATCAACATCGGAAGAGATAGATCCCTCGCTTTTTTTACAGGATCATAATCCATCAAGTCTGCCCAGTAAGCTCTCGAAGCACCAAGGACAATTTCATCTTCTCTTATATCAAGTTCTCTTATCTTTTTTAGCTGTCTTTCTATCTCCTCCAGTTGTTTCGTCTCAGCTTCATCTATTTTTCCATCAAGAGATACAAGGTATTCAGTTTGTTCTAATAGTTTTTCTATATACAAGCCATTAGGGCAGCCAGCAAGGAGAATAAGGCCGGCAACCCCCTTATCTTGAGTCGCTACTCGAGGTGCAAGCATTGCTCCTAAGCTGTGTCCAAGAATGAAAATCTTGCTTATATCAATTCCTTCAGCCTCACGAATCAGATTAGCCGCTGCAAGAGCATCATTTATCGTCTCCTCATTTACGGTAAAATCCTTCATCGTGCTAAGAATTTCAGTAGCATATTGTTTAGTCCGCTTTTCATAACGGAGTACTGCAATGCCTTTAGTGGCAAGTCCTCCAGCGAGATCTTTAAAAGGTTTGTTTACACCTATGGTTTCATCTCTGTCATGCGGCCCAGAGCCGTGAACTAGAATGATGGCGGGGAAGGGCCCTTTTTCTTTCGGGATAGTTAGAGTTGCTGGCAGTTGCCATTCGTCGCCAACTATACATTCTCTTTCCGTGTATAAATCAGGATCTGCATACTCTGGAGACCTATAGGCTTCAGAACTCTGGGCGGGAAGAAAAAATAGCCCTGCCACCTTTCCTTCTTTATCCAAGACCACTTTTACATTAAGAGAGATCTTCTCGAATTCACAAGTAACATAGCCACACTTATATCCCATTTCCTCAGTGACTTCAATTTCCCTAATTTCCACAAACTTGCCAGCTTGAGCAATTACACTGCTCCATATCCCTTCAAGGGTAAGATTCTGCTTTTTTAAACCTTCGACCATAATTTCGGCAAGCATCCTATTAGCTTCGTCAAACTCACCATTACTAAGAAGGCCAACAAAGTTTTTGGCTGTTAGCTCTACTGACTCCACATCCTCTACCGCTGGAGCTACAGTCTTTTTAGCACAGGCAATAGTGAAAATTAAGATTAATATTAAAGCCAGTACTATGACTAATTTTCCTTTCCTCATCTCTCCTCCTTACACAGTTTATTAAAAGTAGCAATTTCGCCTAACATTTCTAGTATATACGAAACTCCGCTGAAGCTGAAATTTGGGTGAACGTAGCAAGCCACAAAGCCCATGTTAAGTGAAGTTCCAAAGCCTTATCCACAATAACTCTTTATTACTTTATTATTTAAACCCAGTATAAACATCATTTATCAAAATTTAATCTTTTATTTTGAAATATTCCTTTATCTGCTTCGCATGGCCGCCTTCATGTCCCTCTCCTAAGTAACGATAACCATATAATGATTGTATTGAAACAAAAGAGCCATTAAGCCATTTATGTTTTGATTTATATTTCCATTCATCTTTAATTAAACTATCTATTTTTTCTAACAAAGCTTTATAAGAATTATGCCATTCGTTTATTACTTCTTTTAAACTCCATGACTTTCTTTTCCTTATTTCCTTCTTATTAAATTCCACTTCATTTTTATCTATGTACCAAGGTTTTTTATTATTTAAGACATCATCAGTGGCTTTAATTACTTCCCAATTCCAAGCTTGAGATATGAGAAATAATATCTTTTACAGTCCAATTTTCTATTATGATATCTTTAATCATTTTTTCTTCGTTTAGAAGATTAATAGTCTTTAGGAGTTTATTATGATCATTCTTAAAGAATTGTATTACTTTGCCTTTTTCCATTTCTACTCTCTATCTTTAGACTATTTACTCAGCTTTAGCATTACGGACAACATTTGAATACCCGCAATATTGCGTATATTTCCTCTTAGAATTCAACTCAACATTGTGTATACTAGCTATATTAGGCATTGTAATAACGCAATGCCATTTTTACAATAACGTTGTTAGTGCCTCAAATCTGGTACTATGAAAAAATTTAATAAAATTGACAATAGTATCATCTAACTGGCAGAGGAATTCATTAAAAATTTCTAAGCAATTCCTTTAAACTAGTATATCTCTTTTCAACAATATTTCTATTTACTGCCATCCCTATTGCCTTTTTACTTCCAACTATTACTGCAAGTTCCCTGGCCCTTGTAATCGCTGTATAAAGTAAATTTCTTTGCAGCAGCATATAATGAGAAGTTAAGATGGGTATTATGACACATTTAAACTCAGACCCTTGAGATTTATGAATAGATATAGCATAAGATAAACTTATTTCATCCAGCTCAGAAAAATCATAACTAACATTTCTGCCATCAAAATTTACTGTGATTTCTTCCATTTCCATATCTATACCGCTTATAAATCCTATATCCCCATTATAAACATCTTTCTCGTAATTATTTTTTAACTGTATTACTTTGTCATTTAATCGGTACTGCACAGAACCTCTTAACACTTTTTGACTATTAAAATTTAAAATATCCTGAATTCTGGAGTTTAAATTATTAACTCCTACAATTCCTTTATTGGTAGGAACCAGAACCTGGACATCATAAAGAGGATTATAATTAAAACTCTCAGGAATCCTTCTGGTTAATAGATTTAATATCAAATCAACAACTTCTTCAGGCTCTTCTTTTTCAATAAAGAAGAAGTCATTATTTTTTGGTTTACCGATATATGGAAACTGTCCATCCCGGACTTTATGGGCATTATGTATAATAAGACTTTCACCTTCCTGCCTGTATATATTTTTAAGTTCAATTACAGGAACCATACCTGAACTGATTATATCACTTAAAACGTTTCCAGGACCTACTGCGGGTAATTGGTCTATATCACCTACAAAAATGACACGGGTTTGAGGTTTTATGGCTAAAAGCAAATTTCTCATCAACCTTATATCCAGCATTGAAGCTTCATCAATTATTACAATATCTGCATTAATAGGGTTTTTTTCATTTTTTAAAAATTTATTTAATTTTGGGTTGTAATTTAGAAGCCTGTGTATAGTTTTTGCTTCCTTACCAGTAGTCTCATACAGCCTCTTAGAAGCTCTTCCCGTTGGAGCGCCTAAAAGAACGCTTTTATTTTCCTTTTCAAAAATTTTTATAACAAAATTCAGTATAGTACTTTTTCCTGTACCGGGACTTCCGGTTATAACCAGTATTTTTTCAGTTACCGCCTTTTCAATAGCTTTTATCTGAATATCATCCAGAATTATTCTTTCTTTTGATGCCAGATTATTTATTAAATCGTATACACCATCCTTTTTGCTTCCCTCTGTCTTATGTTCCATCCCATGTTCCTTACCCTTATATTCCTTATGTTCTACCTCTTCACCTAAAAGCGCCAGAATTTTTTCACTTACGTATTTTTCAGCATTATAGATACTGGCAAGATAAACTTTGCTCACAACATTATCTTTAACAATAATTATTTTTCCATCCTCTTCAAGTTTACTTAAAGCATCGATAATCTTTCCTAATTCCGTGCAAAGAAAATTCTCTGATATCTCTATAAATTCTTCATATGGGAAGTAGCAATGCCCTTCATCCTCTGCAGACTTTAGTAAATGAATTATTCCTGCCTTTATCCTGAACAACGAATCTTTTTCAATACCTGTTTTTAATGCAATTTTATCTGCAGTTTTAAAACCTATTCCAAATATATCCTCTGATAGCCTATAAGGGTTTACCTTTATAACATTTATGGAATTATCACCGTAATTATTATAAATTTTTGTAGCGTAAGTATTGCTTATTCCATAAGATTGCAAAAAGATCATAACCTCTCTTATATTTTTGTGTTTTTTCCAGGATTTTGAAATTAAATTTATTCTTTTTTTACCAATACCATCTATCTCATTTAATCTTTTTTGCTCTTCATCCAGTATTTTTAAAGTGTCAAGCTTAAAATGGGAAACTATTCTGTTTGCCATTACAGGTCCAATACCTTTTATTAAACCTGAGCCTAAATAATTCTCGATACCAACAGCAGTAGCTGGTTCAGTTGTCTTAATACTTTCAATTTCAAATTGTTGTCCATAATTCTTGTTTAAAATCCATTTTCCAGTCACTTCCAATTTTTCACCACATTGAAGCTCAAAGGCATTTCCTACAATTGTTACCAGATTATTATCTTCTAACCTTACTTTTCCAACCATAAACCCGGTTTCAGAATTTTTAAAAATAATCTTCTCTAAAATTCCTCTGATTTTACTTTTTTGATTGTTCATTTTGAGTTTATCTGAGATTATTTGCAGCCTTAAATTCTTTTATAAACTTTGGAATGGAATCCACGGGTAGTTCTACTCTCTTACCGTCTTTCCTATACTCAACATCAATTAATTTACTGCCCAGAAATTTCCTGCCTAAAATAAATCTAAGAGGAAACCCTATTAAATCTGAATCTTTAAATTTTATTCCTGCGCTTACATCTCTATCATCATAAAGAACTTCTACATCTAATTTTTTTAAAGTCTTATATATCATGTCACTTGCTTTAGATAACTCGCTATTTTTTTCAGTGGTAACAATAATATTAACTGTAAATGGAGCTATAGAAGGCGGCCATTTTATCCCTTTATTGTCGTGCAGTTGTTCTATCGCTGCAGCCAGTATTCTAGTGACCCCTATTCCGTAACAGCCCATAACTAAAGGCTTCAACTTTCCATCTACATCAAGAAATCTGGCATCCAGCTTTTCACTGTATTTATCGCCCAACTTGAAAATATGTCCAACCTCAATTCCTTTTTCAATCTTCAGTTCTTTCCCGCAATTACTACATCTGTCTTCCTGCTCTGGCTCGGGATAGGGATAAGTAAAATCACCCAGCTTATTTATTTTATTATCTTTATTTTCCTTACCAGTCTTTTCCTTCACAGTTTTTTCCTTATTGGTCTTCTCCTTACCAGCCTCTGAAATGGATTTTGACATTTCATATTTTGCTGAATAACCGCATACCGGACAAAAAGCCAATTTTTCTTCACCATTTTCAGCAATTACCATAAATTCATGTGAAAACTTTCCGCCGATCAGCCCCGTCTCAGCCTCAACCACCCTGTACTGGAGACCAATTCTTTCAAGTATCCTGCAATAAGCATCGTACATACTCTTATAAATAATCCCCAAATCATCATCGTTCCTGCAGAAACTATAGGCATCTTTCATAATAAACTCTCTGGCTCTGAGTAATCCATATCTCGGTCTCATTTCATCCCTGAACTTGACCTGGATTTGATATAAATTTACAGGCAGATTTTTATATGATTTCAAATCTAAATATGCCAGATATGTTATTAGCTCCTCGTGAGTAGGTCCAAGACAGAAATCCCTTTTGTTCCTATCTTTTAACCTGAACATTTCAGGACCATACTCTTTCCACCTACCTGTCTTTTCCCATAAAACCGAAGGTTGCATAACCGGTAAATATAACTCGATAGCGCCTGAATTATTCATTTCCTGTCTAATTATCTCTTCAATTTTTTTCAGGACTCTGAATCCCAGTGGCAAAAAAGAATAAATACCTGATGCAACTTTTCTGATAAGTCCGGCTCTCAGAGCTAAGGAATGGCTTGGTATTTCAGCTTCGCTGGGTACTTCTTTTAAAGTTGGAATAAAAAATTGAGAAAATTTCAATTTAAGCTCCCTTTTACCTATTTAAACTAATCTTTCTAACTCCTTTTTTAATTCTTTAGCTGCAATATTTTTGTCTACTCTTTTTATCACTCTGCCCTTTAAAAATACTGCAGCCTTATCTTTACCAAAGGCTATCCCCAGATCCGCATCTTTTGCCTCTCCAGGCCCATTTACAATACAACCCATAACTGCTAATTTCAAATTCTTTTTTATATCTGCGGTCAGCTTCTCAATTTCATCTACAATTCGCTCTAAATCATCCGTCGTTCTTCCGCATGTGGGACAGGAAATGATATCCACTCCCACCTTTCTTAAGCCTAAACTATTAAGAATTATATATGCAGCTTTTACTTCATCAATTGATTTTCCGGTCAGCGAAACCCTGATGGTATCTCCTATTCCTTTAGACAATAAGATACCAATGCCCACTGAAGACTTTATACTGCCCCTGAATTTAGGTCCTGATTCAGTCACACCTAGATGCAGGGGATAATCAACTTTATTTGATACTAGCTCATATACATTTATGGTATCCAGAACTGATGATGCTTTTGCCGATATTTTAAAATTTTTAAATTTTAATCTTTCTAAAAATCTAACATTTTCCAGCGCACTTTCAACCATTGAGTTGACAATGTTCCCGTTATTTTCTTTCAAAATCTTTTTATCTATAGAACCCGAATTAATTCCAATCCTTACTGTAACCTTTTTTCTTTTAGCTTTTTCTACAATCTCTCCAACTCGCTCGTTTCCACCTATATTACCCGGATTTATTCTTATCCCATCAATCCCAATATCCATGCATTCCAGCGCTAACCTGTAATCAAATTGAATATCAGCTACTACTGGAACTGAAAAAATCCCTTCATCAATTAATCGTTTAAGATAACTTATGGATATCTTTTCCGGTATCGCTATTCTAATGAGCTCGCAACCACTGCCGATCAGCTCTTTTATTTCACTTCTAATGCCGTCTAAATCCTCAAGCTTGCTTTTAGTCATAGACTGGACAATAATAGGACTGCTGTCCCCTATTTTTAATTTTCCTATCTGTATAACCCTAGTTTTTTTTCTTTTTATTTGCATTTAGGATTATTATGTATTTAATTATTACATATTTGTGATATTGAAAGGATTTATTATATCAAAAACAAAACCAATGATAAGTATGGAAACCAGAATGAATATTCCTGCAGAATTGATGAT